>QGUL01000080.1 GCA_003242425.1 Pseudomonadota bacterium
CTTGCGCACCCTGTTGCCAAAGGGGGGGTTGAAGCCCGGGGAGGGCCGGGGCTTGGGCCCTGGCTGCTCGAACCCCACGGCGTCGAGCGCGGCGCGCTGCCCGCCGCGCTCGCCGCCGACGGCGGGCAAGCGGAAGACGCGGTCTGGATGCGCGCCGATCCCTGCCATCTGCGCGTCATGCGCGACCGCCTCGTGCTCACCGACGCGACCACCTTCGATCTCGAGCGCGAGGAAGCCGAGGCGCTGGTGGAAGCGCTGAACCGCCATTTCGCCGAGGACGGCCTGGTGTTCTATCCCATGCAGCCGGAACGCTGGTACGTGCGCCTGCCCGCCATGCCGGTCTTGCAGACCGTACCGCTCGACGAGGCGCGCGGCCGCGACATCGACTCGCTGCTGCCCGGCGGCGACGAGGCGATGCGCTGGCGTAGCACGTTGAACGAAATCCAGATGCTGCTGTACCAGCATCCGGTCAACGACGCGCGCGAGGAACGCGGCGCCGCGCCGGTGAACTCCGTGTGGTTCTGGGGCGCCGGCACGCAAGCCGCGCCGCCGCGACGCCCCTATCAACGCGTACGCACGCGCGATCCGCTCGCGGCGGGACTCGCGCAGACGAGCGGCGCCTCTGTCATGCCTCTGCCCGACCACGCGCAGCAATGGCTGAAGCAGGCCGGCAACGAAGGCGTCGAACTCGTCGTGCTCGACCAGCTCGCTGCGCCGGCCGGTTACGGCCAGGAGGACGAGTGGCGCACGCGGCTGGAAGCGCTCGACCGCGACTGGTTCGCGCCGCTGCTCGACGCGTTGCGGCGCGGCCGCATCGGCATGATCACGCTGCACTTGCTCGGCCGCCACGGCTGCCTCGAAGCGGAAATCACGCGCCAGGACCTGCGCTACTTCTGGCGGCGCGCCAAACCCCTGTCCGCTTACCTGGCATGACGCGCATCGTCACCCGTCCGGTACCGATCGCGGCCGTGGCGATCCTGGAACAGGCCGGCGTGCATCCGGTGCTGGCGCGCCTCTATGCCGCGCGCGGCATCCGCTCGCCCGAAGAGCTGCGCGACGATTTCCACGCCCTGCTGCCGCCCGCCGCGCTGACGCATGCGGAAGCCGCGGCGGCGCTGCTCGCCGATCACATCGCCTCGCGCAAACGCATCCTGGTCGTCGCCGATTTCGATTGCGACGGCGCCACCGCTTGCGCGGTGACCGTGCGCGCGTTGCGCGCCTTCGGTGCGGACGTCGATTATTTCGTGCCCAACCGCTTCGAGACCGGCTACGGCCTGTCGCCGCAGGTGGTGGAGCTCGTCGCGCCGCGCCGGCCGCATCTGCTCGTCACCGTGGACAACGGCATCGCCAGCGTCGAAGGCGTGGCGGCGGCGCGTGCGCACGGCATCGAAGTGCTGGTGACCGACCATCACCTGCCGGGCGACGCGCTGCCGCAAGCCGCCTGCATCGTCAATCCCAACCAGCCGGGCTGCGCCTTCCCCAGCAAGTCGATGGCCGGCGTGGGCGTGGCCTATTACGTCATGCTCGCCCTGCGCGCGGAGTTGCGCCGCCGCGGCGCTTTCGCCGCGCGGCCCGAGCCCAACCTCGCCGCGCTGCTCGATCTGGTCGCACTCGGGACGGTGGCCGACGTGGTGAAACTCGACCGCAACAACCGTATCCTCGTGCGCCAGGGCCTGAAGCGCATCCGCGCCGGCGCCATGCAGCCGGGCCTTGCCGCGCTGTTCGCCGTGGCGGGCCGCGACTGGCGGCGCGCCAGCACCTTCGATCTCGGCTTCGCGCTCGCGCCGCGGCTCAACGCCGCCGGCAGGCTCTCCGACATGGGACTCGGCATCGAATGCCTGCTCACCGACGATCCCGCGCGCGCCTTCAACATCGCGCAGGAGCTGGACCGCCTCAACCGCGAACGCCGCGAAGTGGAAGCGGCGATGCAGCGCGACGCCGAGGCGCTCATCGCGGACATCGATCTCGACGACCATGCCGCGCTGACGCTCTACGATCCGGGCTGGCATCAGGGCGTGATCGGCATCCTCGCCGGCAGGCTCAAAGACCGCCATCATGTGCCGGTGATCGCGTTCGCGCGCGGCGACGGCGACGAGCTCAAAGGCTCCGGCCGCTCCATTCCCGGCCTGCATCTGCGCGATGCGCTGGATCTGGTGTCCAAACGTGCGCCCGGCCTGCTGCTCCGCTTCGGCGGCCACGCGGCCGCGGCGGGGCTCAGCTTGCGCGAGCGCGACGTGCCGCGTTTTCGCGAAGTGTTCGAAAGCGTGGTGATCGAGATGCTCGACCCGGCGCAGCGCACGCGCACGCTGGAGACCGACGGCGCGCTGGAAGCCGAGTACCTGCATCTGGACATGGCGCGGATGCTGGAGAACGAGGTGTGGGGCCAGGGCTTCCCCGCGCCGCTCTTCGCCGATGAACTGGTGATCGAGCAGCAACGCCTCGTCGGGGAGCGCCATCTGAAGCTGCGCGTGGCGGCCGGCGGCCGGCGTTGCGACGCCATGTTGTTCCGTCACGGGGAGCCGCTGCCGCAACGCATCCGCGCCCTGTACCGTCTGCACGTGGACGAATACATGGGCACGCAAAGCCTGCGGCTCACGCTGGAACATTGGGAGCCTGCCTCGCCCGGCGCATAATGGCGGCGCCCGCGCGCCCGACATTCGAAGAACAATATGGACCTGTCCGCCTTCCTCGACACGACCCACCTCGGCAAGCTGCCGGCCTTCGTCATCGCCGCCGGTATCGGCCTGCTCATCGGCCTGGAACGCGAGCGCGTGCCGAACGCGCGCGCGGGCCTGCGCACTTGCGCGCTCACGGCGCTGTTCGGCGCGCTCGCGGCGCTGATCGGCGACGCCACTCAAAGCCAATGGGTCGTGGCCGCCGGTCTGCTCGCGGTCGCCGCGATGATCATCGCCGCCTACGTGGACGGCGACGAAGTGCCCGGGTCCGGTTCGACCACGGTGATCGCGGTGCTGCTCGCCTACGGGCTGGGCGTGCTCGCCTATCTGGAGGAGACCCATCTCGCGGTGAGCCTGGGGCTCGCCACCACGGCGCTGCTCTATTTCAAGACCGAGTTCGCCGGCATGATGCAGCGCTTCGACCGCAAGGATCTGCTCGCGGTGCTGCAGTTCGGCGCGCTGAGCGTGGTGGTGCTGCCGCTCCTGCCCGACGAAGGCTTCGGTCCCTACGGGGCGCTCAATCCCTACCGCATCTGGCTGCTGGTGGTGCTGATCTCGGGCCTGAGCCTCGCGGGCTTCATCGCGCTGCGGCTGCTCGGCAGCCGGCGCAGCGCCATTCCGCTGGGCATCTTCGGCGGCATGGTGTCCACCACCGCCACCACGCTGTCCTACGCACGCTTCGGTCGCGATCCGGCCAGCGCGCCGCTGGCGAAGCAGGTGATCCTGGTCGCCAATCTGGTGCTGCCGGTGCGCCTCGCGGTGGTGGCCGCGATCGTCGCGCCTTCCTTCTTCTTCAGCCATGCCGCGCCGGTGCTCGGCGTGTCCTTCGTGGTCGGCGGCATCGCCACCCGGTTCGTGACGCGCGGCCTCGTCCAGCACGGCGACCTGCCGGGCGTGCGCACCAAGAACCCGACCGAGCTCAAGGCGGCCTTCTCCTTCGGCTTCCTGTTCGCGGTCGTGCTGCTGCTGTCGGCCTGGCTGCGCGACATCGCCGGCGACAAGGGTCTTTATCTCGTCGCGCTCGCCGCGGGCATCACCGACATCGACGCGATCGCCCTGTCCTCCATGCGCATGGTGGCGAACGCCGAGATCGGCGGCACGACGGCGATCACCGCCATCGTGCTGGCGCTCGTGTCGAACCAGGCGGCAAAATTGGTTTACGTGCTGTCGGCCGGCGGGCGCGCGCTGTTCAACCGCTGCGTCGTACCGATGGCGGCACCGGCGGTCGCGGCGCTGCTCGCCGTGTTCGCCTTCGCCTGAACGAGGAGCGCGCCATGGAACGCAAGCGCATCAATTCCGGCAAGATCCGCGCGGTCGGCTACGATCCCCGATCGCAAGTGCTGGAGGTGGAATTCAACGACGGCCGGGTGATGGCCTTCTCGGGCGTGTCGCCCGAGGTGCACCGGCGCTTCATGGCCGCGCCTTCGCCGGTGAGCTTCTTCGAGGACAGGATTCTCGACGAGTATCCCTCGCGGCGCCTCTAACGGCGCGGGCGGACGAGCACCGAGAAATACATCGCCGACAGGGTGGCGAACCAGGCGAACGACCATTCGGGGATACCCAGCCCGAACAGCGTCCACGGGTCGAGCGTGCATGGTCCGTCGTACTGCAGGAAATCCGGCCACAGTTCGCCCACGCGCAAGGCGTCGAGCGCGCGTTCCACCGGCGAGCCCACGCAGGCGCCGGCACGCCCGGGATCGCTTTGCAGCCAGAGGTGGTAGCCCGCCGCGGACGCGCCGGCCAGCCCCAGCAGGCCGCCGATCACTCCGTACACCTGCGCCCCGGCGCGACCGGGCCCGTGCAGGAAGGCGACCAGCGCCAGCAGGCCGATGGCCATGAAGCCCAGGCGCTGGACGATGCACCACGGACAGGGGTCGAGGAATTCGACGTGCTGCAGGTAGTAGGCGAAGCCGAGCACCGCGACGCTCACCGCGAGCGCCGCCAGATTGATCCGCCGGGCGTATCCGTCCCTCATCTTCGCGGCCATGGCGTTGTCCCCGGCGCATCTTACCGCGCTTCCGGCCGGGGCGAACTCGTTCGGCGCAGCCCGCGCCGGTATAATCCGCGCTTTACTCGCAATGCCGACCATGGAAGCGGAACGCATCAACGCCATTTCGAATACGCTCGAAGATCTCAAGGAACGTACTGCCGAGCTGCGGAGGTATCTTTGACTTCGACGCCAAACGCGCGCGTCTAGCCGAAGTCACCCGCACGCTCGAAGACCCCGCCGTCTGGGACGACCAGGCGCGTGCCCAGGAGCTGGGCAAGGAAAAGAAAAACCTGGAACTGGTCGTCGACGTCCTCTCCAGACTCGATACCGATCTGCGCAATACGGCCGAGCTGTTCGAGCTCGCCGAAGCGGAGAACGACGACGACACCCTGCTCGCCGTCGAGCGCGACGTCGAGAAACTGCGCGCCACGGTCGAGGAGCTGGAGTTCCGGCGTATGTTCTCCGATCCCCTCGACCCCAACAACTGCTTCCTCGACATCCAGGCCGGTTCCGGCGGCACCGAGGCGCAGGACTGGGCCTCGATGCTGGAACGCATGTACATCCGCTACGCCGAGCGCAAGGGCTTCCAGGTCGAGGTGATCGAGGAATCCGAAGGCGAGGTGGCGGGCATCAAGAGCGCCACGCTCAAGATCAGCGGCCCCTACGCCTACGGCTATCTGCGCACCGAGACCGGCGTGCACCGCCTCGTGCGCAAATCGCCCTTCGACGCCAACGCGCGGCGCCACACCTCGTTCGCCAGCGTGTTCGTCTATCCCGAAATCGACGACTCCATCGAAGTCGAGATCAACCCGGCTGACCTGCGCATCGACACCTACCGGGCCTCGGGCGCGGGCGGCCAGCACGTCAACAAGACCGACTCCGCTGTGCGCATCACGCACCTGCCCACCGGCATCGTGGTGCAATGCCAGAACGACCGCTCGCAGCACCGCAACCGCGCCGAAGCGATGGCGATGCTGAAGGCGAAGCTGTACGAACTGGAACTGCGCAAGCGCCAGGCGGAGAAGGAGAAGCTCGAGGACGCCAAGACCGATATCGGCTGGGGCCATCAGATCCGCTCTTACGTCCTCGACCAGTCGCGGATCAAGGACCTGCGCACCAACTACGAGGTGGGCAACACCCAGGCCGTACTCGACGGCGATCTCGACGGATTCATCAGCGCAAGCCTGAAACAGGGCGTGGGAGCAACGGCATCGTGAGCGACAACAAAACCGCACCGGGCAAGGACGCGCCGCGCGAAGCGGCCGAGCACGACGAGAACCAGATCATCGCCGAACGGCGCGCCAAACTCGCCGCGCTGCGCGAGCGCGGCAATCCCTTCCCCAACGATTTCCACCGCGAGCACCTGGCGGCCGATCTGCACACCGCCTACGGCGGCATGAGCAAGGAAGAGCTGGAAGCGCATCCCATCCATGTCGCCATCGCCGGCCGCATGATGCTCAAGCGCGTGATGGGCAAGGCAAGCTTCGCCACGCTGCAGGACATGAGCGGGCGCATCCAGATCTACCTCAACAACGACGGCGTCGGCGCCGACGTGCACGAAGCCTTCAAGCACTGGGATCTGGGCGACATCCTCGGCGTGCAGGGCACGCTGTTCAAGACCCGCACCGGCGAGCTGACGGTCAACGCCTCCAGCGTGCGGCTGCTCACCAAATCGCTGCGACCGCTGCCGGAGAAGTTCCACGGCCTCACCGACCAGGAACAGAAATACCGCCAGCGCTACGTCGATCTCATCACCTCGGAGGAGACGCGCAAGACCTTCATCGTGCGCAGCCGCGTGGTGCAGGAGATCCGCAATTTCATGGTGAGCAAGGGTTTCCTCGAAGTCGAGACGCCCATGATGCAGCCCATCCCCGGCGGCGCCTCGGCGCGACCCTTCATCACCCACCACAATGCGCTCGACATGACGCTCTACCTGCGCATCGCGCCGGAGCTCTATCTCAAGCGGCTGGTGGTGGGCGGCTTCGAGAAGGTGTTCGAGATCAACCGCAACTTCCGCAACGAAGGCATCTCGACGCGCCACAACCCCGAATTCACCATGATGGAGTTCTATGAGGCGTACCGCGATTACCGCTACCTCATGGACTTCACCGAGGAGCTGCTGCGCACCGTGGCGCAGAAGGTGCTCGGCACCCTGCAGATTCCCTACGGCGAGCACGTGATCGATCTCTCGCAGCCCTTCCCGAGGCTCACCATCACGCAGGCAATCCTCGAGCACCACAAGGAGTACAACGAGGTCGATCTGCACAACCGCGAGTGGCTGCTGAAAGAACTGAAGCGCCTCGGCGCCGAACCCAAGTCCGACGCCGGCCTGGGCGCGCTGCAGCTCGCGCTGTTCGAGGAGACGACCGAGACGGCGCTTATCCAGCCGACCTTCATCGTCGACTACCCGGCCGAGGTCTCGCCGCTCGCGCGCCGCAACGACAAGCATGCCGACGTCACCGACCGCTTCGAGCTCTACATCGCCGGCCGCGAAATGGCGAACGGCTTCTCCGAGCTGAACGACCCGGAAGACCAGGCCGCGCGCTTCGAGGAACAGGCCAAGGCCAAAGCCGCGGGCGACGAGGAGGCGATGTTCTACGACGCCGACTACATCCGCGCGCTGGAATACGGCCTGCCGCCCACCGCGGGCGAAGGCATCGGCATCGACCGGCTGGTGATGC
>QGUL01000081.1 GCA_003242425.1 Pseudomonadota bacterium
CGCGCAGGGTACCCGGGCGAGCAAGGCGCGCCCCGGCACCCGCGCCGAGCGGCGGATTTGCGCGCGCACGCCCGGAAAGCGCGCGAGATCGAGCGCGCGCTGAACGAAAGCCGCCTCGTCGCCGTAGGGCGCGAGGAAGGCGTCGACGCCGTCGAGAGCGTGTTCCCCGGCCGCGCCATAATCGAAAGCCACCACCGCGAGTCCGCTCGCCATGGCTTCGAGCGTGACGTTGCCGAAGGTCTCGGTGAGGCTGGGGAAAAGGAACACGTCGGCCGAGGCGTAGCAGGCCGCGAGCGCCTCGCCCACGCGCACGCCGAGGAACAGGTGATGCGGATACTGCCGTTCCATCCTGCGGCGCAGCGGGCCGTCGCCGATCCACACCATGCGCGCGTGCGGCTGCACGGCGCGGATCGCCTCGAAGGCGCGCGCCGCGAGATCGAGGTTCTTCTCCGGCGCGAGCCGGCCGACGTGCAGCACCACCAGGCTGTCGTCCTGCGCGTTCCAGCGTCTGCGCAGCACGCGGCTGCGGCGTTCGGGGGTGTACAGTCGCGTATCCACGCCGCGGCCGATGACCGCGAGGTTGCGGTAGCCGCGCGCCGCGAGCTGGCTGCGCTGCGCGCTGGTGGGCACGAAGGTGCAGTCCGCGGCGTTGTGGAAGGCGCACAGGTAGCGCTCGATCGGCCGTTCCAGCCAGCCCAGTCCGTAGTGGCCGCTATAGCGGTGGAAGTTGGTGCGGTAGTCGCTTGTGACGGCGATGCCGAGCGCGCGCGCCGCCCGCAGCGCCGACCAGCCGAGCGGCCCCTCGGTGGCGATATGGACCACGTCCGGCCGCAGCGCGCGCCAGTGTCTGCGCAGGTACCGCGTGGCGGGCAGGCCGAACCGCAGGTCGCGGTACATCGGCAGCGGCAGGCCGGGCAGCGTCAGCTCGTCGTCGGCGTCGTTGCGCGCGTCGCCCGGATGGCGCGGCCGCACCAGCTCCACGCGGTGGCCGCGCCGGCGCAGGAAATCCACGGTGCGCAGTACGGTCATGGCGACACCGTTCATTTCGGGCGGGTAGGTTTCGCTGACGAGCGCGATGCGCATCGCCCTGTCGTCGAACGACGACAATTGCGGCGTCTCGGTGCGGCCGAGATTCAGGGTGTTCATGCCGGATCCCTTTTGCGAAACGGATGCGGGCGGTGCCGCCGCCTTCGCCTGCATGAAACGCGCCTACGGCTCTTGCGCGTCGCGGGCGCGGTGTGTAAGAAGTGCCGACATCCGCGCTTCGTGTGCGGCGCCGGCCGTGCCTCATCATTAAAGAACCCGAAAGAACCCGAACGAACCCGAACGAACGACCCATGCTTGAAGCCTTACGTGCCCTCGACGTTCCGCTGTTCACCATCGGCAACACGCCCATCAGCGTGATCAGCATCACGCATCTCGTCCTTCTGCTGCTGGCGGTATGGTTCATCTCCCGCTGGGCGAGCCGCCTCGTCTCCGACCGGCTGCTCGGCCGTACTGATCTCGACGTCGGGACGCGCAAGGCCTTCGGCGCCGTGATGCGCTATCTCGTTCTCATCATCGGCGCCGTGGCGGTGCTGCAGACCTACGGCATCAACCTCAGCACCTTCAACTTCCTGGCCGGCGCCTTCGGCGTCGGCGTGGGCTTCGGCCTGCAGAACATCTTCCAGAACTTCATCAGCGGCCTGATCATCATGCTCGAGCGGCCGGTGAAGGTCGGCGACCGCATCGAACTGGGCGGCCTGCAGGGCGACGTGGTCGACATCGGCACGCGCCGTACCACGCTGGTCACCAACGACGCGACCGCGGTCATCGTGCCGAACTCGCGCTTCATCACCGAGAACGTCATCAATTACGCCTACCTCAACGCGCCGATCCGGCTGCGCCTGTCGGTGACGGTCGCGCCCGGCAACGACCCGCAGGAAGTGCGCGCGCTGCTGGAGGGTGTGGCGAAGGCGCATCCCGAAGTGCTCGACGATCCGGCGCCGGGGGTGCGTCTGCTGGCGCTGCAGGGCGGCGGGGCGATGGCCTTCGAGCTGCAGGTGTGGAACCGCTCGCGTATCCGAGACAAGGACGAACTGATCAGCGAGCTCAATTTCGCCATCCACCGCGCGCTGAGCGAACGCGGCATCGAGCTCGCCTAGCTGCGCGCGCCGGTCTTTGCGCTCAGGACCAGTAGGGATCGGTGCCGTAGTAGCGGTGCAGCTCGCTCGCCCAGCGCTCGTCGGCCATGGCGGGCCAATGGTTCTTGTCGAAGCCGGGCGCGTTCTGCAGCCGTTCCCGGTCCACGTCGAGGATGAAGCACTCGTTGTCGGTGTCCAGCGTGAGCGCCGGCCAGGGAATGGCGAACAGCTTGTCGCCGATGCCGAGGAAGCCGCCGGTGGCCAGCACCGCGTAGGCGATACGCCCGTTGCCGACGTCGAGCATGATCTCCTCCAGCGTGCCGAGCTTCTCGCCCTGGCGGTTGCGCACTTCGTCGCCTTCCAGTGTGCTGGCTGCCATGATGCGCGGCCCAGGCCCCGGCGTCTCTTCCGGCGTGCCTTCGATCTTCGCGCCGCGCGTGCCCGCGGTGCTCAGGGACCCCGTGCCGCCGGTGGTCAGGGTGGTGCCTTCGGGCAGATTCGGATCCTGCTTGCTCATCGCTCGAACTCCTTGGTGAAGGCGCCATGCCCTAGCGCCGGGGGGCCGCCTCGCCGCCTGTGGTGGAGCGTGAGGCCGGACTGTCCGGATGCGGCCGGACCCGTTCGCGGTCCTGGCCGTAGAAACGCCGCACCTCCGTGTTCCATTGCGCGTTCGCCATATCCGGCCAGCGGTCGGGATCGAAGCCCGGCGCCTGCCGCAGCCGCTCCTTCTCGACGTCGAGGACGAATACGTGATCCCTGGCATCGAGCTGCAGTGCCTTCCACGGCACGGCGAACAGTTTGTCGCCCAGACCGAGCACGCCGCCGAAGGACACCACCGCGTAGGCGATCTCGCCGGTGCGCGGTTCGATCACCAGTTCCTTGATGTCGCCCAACGCCTCGCCTTCGGCGTTGCGCACGTCAGTGCCGATGATGCGCGTGGCGCGATGCGTCATCGCCCAGAGTTCCTGCGGATCGCGGCGCGCCGCGGCGGACGCGGCATCGCGTTCGTTCTTCGCCGTTCCCGCCGAACCGCGCATCGCTTCGCCCGGCCGCGTCCCGCCGGAATCGTCGCGCGCCTGCCGGACGGAAACGCCGGCGTCGAGCGCGTGCGCGGTTCCGATGAGCCCTGCGCAGAACGCCGCCAGAAAAATGCGATCGAAGCTTGCGATGCGGCGACGCGACGGCGATCGCCGCATGGAAAGAACCGGCGGGAGCGGGCCCGCGTCGTGCATGAGCGACACCGCGGCGTGGCAATGGAATACGAAAAGTTCCGCAAGCGCTGTGCCCGCGAACGCCGTGACGACGCCTGTGATGAACGTGCAGGCATGCCGGCTGCACGGTGGCGCGAAACGTTCAGCAGTTTCTTATTCGGAGGAAAGACGATGACCCAGGCTCGGGTGTCGGAAATACTCGACGACCTGATTGAAGTGTGCAGAGAGGAGGAAAGCTGTTACAGGCGATGTCTGCAGGTGCTGAAGAAGGATGCGTTGCGGCGCGTGCTCAGGCGCCGCGCCGGACAGGCCGCGCGGGCGCAGCGCGCGCTCGCGAAACTGCGCAAGGCCATGGGCGCCAGGGAATGCACGGGTCCGGTGCTCGCGCAACCGGCGAAGATGAACGAAGCGCACGCGTTCGGCGCCGTGAGCGACGAAGCGTCCGCGCTCGGCATGTGCGAGCGCGTCGAAGCGGTGGTGCTGATGCGCTATCGCGACGCGCTCGATTTCGAGTTGCCGGAACCGGTGCGCAGGCTGCTGCAGCGGCAGTTCGACGCGCTGCTCGCGCGGCGCTCGGTGCGCGAGGTCGTGACGACGCCGCCTCAGCCGCAGCGCGATACGTCCCGGCCGCATACCGTCGCGGTACTCGTGCGATAACGGAAGGACGCCATGGAATTCGGTGCCAACGAACAGGACGCGCGCGAAAGCGGTCGCTATCCCTGGGAAGACGGGACGCGAAGCGGTGAGCTTCCCGGCTGGCTCGCGGCCCTGCGCGGGCGCACGCGCACGGCGACCGGTGCCGCGCAGCGGCGTTTGTCGGAGACCCGGCAGCACGCGGCCGCCGGCATTCGCGACCATCCCTATGCCGCGATAACGGTCGCGTTGGCGGCGGGGCTGGTCATCGGCATCCTGATCGCACGCCGGTGAGCCGGGACCGCGACGGCGAGCCCGGCAGGGAGCAAACATGTTGAGCCGACGATCGCAACGATGGATCGTAGTCGCGTTGAGCCTGATTGCCGCCGCGGGTTGCGGGCGGGAGGAGACGCCGCCTTCCGCGAGGGAGGATGCGGCGGCGATGCGGCCGCCCGCCGATGCCGACACGCCCACCACGCCTGAGGACGAGGCGGCCAGCCGTGCGGAGGCCGCGGAGACGACGCTGAACGAGACCGATCGCGAGTTCGCCACCAGTGCGTTCGCGGCCAATATCGCCGAAGTGCAGGCCGGCCGGCTCGCTGCCGAGAAGACGCTGAACGACGACGTCCGTCAGTTCGCACAGGAAATGGTGAAGGAACACACCGCGGCCAATGAAGAACTGATGAAGCTCGCCAAGGAGCTGAAAATCGAATTGCCGACCTCGCCGCTTCTCGCGCTGAAGGAGGATCTGCAACGCCTGAGCTCCGTCACGGGACCGCAGCACGACCGTTTCTATACCGAACGCTTCGGCATTCATGCGCACGAACAGTCGCTCGAGCTCTACGAGCGCGAGATCCGCGAGGGGCAGGACGGCGAGCTGAAGCGTTTCGCCGAGCGTAAGGTGCCGGTGCTGCGCGCACATCTCGAGCGCGCCAGACGGCTGCGCGAAAGCGTCGACACGGCCCGCTAGGCCCGCACCGCCGGGAACGGCGGTTGCACCGCACATAGAAGCGGCGCGGCCTCCCGCGACAGGTCGCATCCGCCTTCCGTACGCCTTCGGCTGCGGAAGCGCTGCCGCATCCGTAAGCGATGCGGCAGCGCAACCTCTTTGGGAGGAAGCCATGGCGGTGGACATTCCCGGCAACGCGCGACGCATGTATCTCAGTCCCATTTCCTGGCAGGCGATCATCGCCGGCCTGGCGGTCGGAATCGCCGTACAACTGTTCCTCATGCTTGCCGGCGTGGCGATCGGCGGACTCGCGATCGAGCCCGGAGAAGGTATGGCCCGCATGAGCGCGGGTGCCGCGCTCTGGAGCGCCGTCAGCATGCTCGTTGCCGCCTTCTTCGGCGGCTATGTGGCGGCACGCGCCTCCGGCCTGCGGCGCAAAGGCGACGGCGTGCTGCACGGCGCGGTGGCCTGGGCCGCGTCCACGTTGCTTTACGCCGTGCTCGCCAGCACGGTGTTGAGTGCGGCCACGGCCGGGCTGTTCGGTCAATTGCGGCCGATGCTGAGTCAGGCCGTGCCGCAGTCCATGCAGCAGCGGCCGCAACAGGCGGACCGCGAACAGATCGCGCAGACGCTGCGCAATCTCGGGCTGCCCGAGGAACAGGTGCAGCGCATCGTCGATGAAGCGGGCGCCGTCGCGCAGGGCGGCGGGTTGTCTGCGGATACGCGCGCGACCATGGAAAGCGCGGCGGATCGCCTCGGGGCGACGACCGGCGCGCTGGCGGCGGCGGTCGCGCTGTCTCTCGTTGCCGGCATCATCGGCGGCATCGCCGGCACCAGGGGGCAGCGCCGCGTGCGCCGTCATCGCGTCGAACCGGTCGAGATGAGCGCCGGCGAGGCGCGCGTGGTGCACCGTCCGGTACTCTGATCAGACTGCGGAACGTGCTGCGGGCCGTCTGCCGCGCGACCGCGCGGGCATGCGCAGCGTCGCGGGCGGATCGACGTCGAGGCGTTCGCAGAAGTCGCACACGGTCTCGCGCAGTCCCGCGTCCAGATCGATGCGCGGCGACCAGTTCAGCGTCGTCTGTGCGAGGCGGATGTCGGGGCAGCGCTGAACGGGATCGTCCGCAGGCAACGGCCGGTATTCGATGGCCGAGTGCGAATCCGTGAGCGCGACGATGCGCCTTGCCAGCTCCTCCACCGTGATCTCCGCCGGGTTGCCGAGATTCACCGGACCGGTGAAGTCGTCCGGCGTTGCCATCAACCTGATCAGCCCTTCGACCAGGTCGTCCACATAGCAGAATGCGCGCGTCTGCGTGCCGTCGCCGTAGAGCGTGATCGCTTCGTGCCGCAGCGCCTGGACGACGAAGTTCGAGACCACGCGGCCGTCGTCGGCCGCCATGCGCGGGCCGTAGGTATTGAAGATGCGCGCGATCTTCACCGGCACGCGATGCTGGCGGTGGTAGTCGGAGAACAGCGTCTCCGCGCAGCGTTTGCCTTCGTCGTAGCAGGCGCGCGGGCCGATGGGATTGACGTGGCCGCGGTAGTCCTCGGGCTGCGGATGCACCGCGGGATCGCCGTACACCTCGCTCGTCGAAGCCTGCAGGATGGGCACGCGCAGGCGCTTGGCGAGCCCCAGCATGTTGATCGCGCCGTGCACGCAGGTCTTGAGCGTCTGCACCGGATCGTTCTGATAGTGGACGGGCGAGGCCGGGCAGGCGAGGTTGTAGATGCGGTCCACTTCCACGTAGAGCGGGAAGGTGATGTCGTGGCGCATCAGCTCGAAGCGCGGATGGCGCAGCAGATGCACGATGTTGTCGCGGTCGCCGGTGTAGAAGTTGTCCACGCACAGCACCTCGGCGCCGGCGGCGAGCAGGCGGTCGCAAAGATGCGAGCCGAGGAAGCCAGCGCCGCCGGTGACGAGGATGCGCTCGCGGGTGCGCCGGCTCATGCGTCGAAGGCGCGGTTGAGCCGCGTACGCGCCGCGCCGGCGGCGGCCGGTTCGATGCGCTCGTGCTGCAGACGCTCGAAGGTGCGTTGCTGTTCGCGCAGCTCCTTCGCCAGCCACATGTCCACCGCCCGTTCGCCCTGTTCGTCGGCCGGTCCCCACAGACCGTGGCTGTTGCGCAGCTCGAAGGCTTGCTTGGGGCAGTCGACGATCGGCGCGATACATATCCCGTGCACGGCCGTGCCGTGGGAGGCGGCATGCTGCGCTTCGCGGCATATGTAGCGCAGCCAGGCGGCGCGGCCGGCACCGTCGTGCCCGGTTGCCGCCACCACCAGGGGGCAGGCGTAGCGGCGGCCGAGTTCGGCGAGCCGCACCGCGATCGTGCCCCACCCCCCCCCCCTGGGCCCGTGCACCCGCCCGGGACGCGGGGCCCCGGCACACTACACACGACCGCGACATACGGGGCGAGCCCGAGCGGGCG
>QGUL01000082.1 GCA_003242425.1 Pseudomonadota bacterium
CGCCGGTTTGTTGGTTTGTCACCGGGGCGCGGGGGCGCTCCCCCGGCGCGGGTTTCGCGCGCGAGGACGTGCTGGTCTTCGGGCCCGGGGCGCGCGGCCTGCCCGGGGAGGTGCTCGAAGGCTTTCCGGAGGAGCGGCGCCTGCGGCTGCCGATGGTGCCCGGCAGCCGCAGCCTCAATCTGGCCAACGCCGCGGCGGTGGTGGTGTACGAAGCCTGGCGCCAGCTCGATTTCGCCGGCGCCGTCTGACTCAGTGTTCGGCCTTGGGGTCGCGCGCCAGCAGCCGCTCGACCGCCTCGCGCGGCGACACGCCGCGGAACAGCACATCGCAGACGGCGCTAGTGATCGGCATCTCCACGCCCAGCGCCTGCGCGCGCCGTTCCACCTCGCGCGCGGTGTTGACGCCTTCGGCGACGTGGCCGAGACGTTGCAGGATGGCGGCCAGGGCTTCGCCACGCCCCAGCTCCAGGCCAACCTTGCGGTTGCGCGACAGATCGCCCGTGCAAGTGAGGATCAGATCGCCCAGGCCGGTGAGGCCCATGAAGGTTTCGGTGCGACCGCCCATCGCCAGTCCGAGCCGGCTCAGTTCCGCGAGGCCGCGGGTGATGAGCGCCGCGCGTGCATTCTGTCCCAGCGCGAGGCCGTCGCAGATGCCGGTGGCGATGGCCATCACGTTCTTGACCGCGCCGCCCACCTCCACGCCGGTCAAGTCGTCGCTGAAGTAGACCCGCAGGCGGGGTTGATGCAGTTGCGCCGCCGTCTCGCGCGCGAAGTCGACGTCGCGCGCCGCGAGCGTCAGGGCGGTGGGCTGGCCGCGCGCCACTTCGGCCGCGAAACTCGGCCCGGACAGGGCGGCGCAGCGCGCGCCCGCGCCCAGCACCTCGGCCACCACCTGATGCGGCAACAGCCCGCTTTGCGCTTCGAAGCCTTTGCAGGCCCAGACGACGGGAAGCGCGCGGCGGCCGGCCTTGATCAGAGCAAGACTGTCGCGCAACCCCGCGGTCGGCGTGGCGATCAGGACCAGATCCGCGTCCCGCAACGCGGCAAGGGCGTCTTCCGCTACGCGGATGGTGTCCGGCAGCGTCGCTTCGGGCAGATAAACGCTGTGCCGTTCGCGCGCCAGATGGGCGCGCTGCCCGGCGTTGCGCGTCCACAGCGTGACCGCATGCCGTTCGGAGAGTGCGATGGCGAGCGCCGTGCCCCAGGCGCCGGCGCCGAGTATGGTGATGTTCATCGTGGTCTCGCCCGGCTGCAAAGCGAGGCGGCGTTCAGCCGCCCCAGACCTGATCGAAGCGGACGTAACCGCCGCTGCCGTCGGCGTGACGCACCTGCAGCCAGCCGGCAACGCTTTGGCCCTGCAATTCGAGCACCACGCCTTGCTGCGCCTGGAAGACGACGGGCGCCTGCGCGTCCGGCGCTTCGCGCACCTCGGCCACGGCGGCGGTGACGAGGACCATGCGCTGTTCGGACAGGGCGCTGCGCTCGATCCAGGCAAGCGTGCCTTCGTGATCGCGCACCTTCACCCAGGTGCCGTCGGTGGAAATGATCTCCACCGGCAGCTGACGGCTCACGACATAGAGCTTCTTCGCCTGCGTCGACGGTCCGTCGTAGAGGATCGCGACATCCTGCCCGATGGAGCGGAAGTCGGCCGCGTACGCCGCGCACGCCGCGCCCAGACCGAGCAGGCAGGCGCAGAGCCTTTTCATCAGTGCGCCACTTCGATGCGCGGGCCGTCGCCGCCGTCCCCCTTCTGCTGCTGTTGGGCGGCCTGCTGGGCGGCAACGTACATCGCTTCGAAATTGACGGGCGCGAGATGGATGGGCGGGAACCCCGCGCGCGTGATCAGATCGGCCACGGTCTCGCGTACGTACGGGAACAGGATGGTCGGGCAGGCGATGGCCAGCACCGGTTTCATTTCCGTCTCCGGCACGTTGCGGATCTGGAAGATCCCGGCCTGCTCCGCTTCGACCAGGAACAGCGGCTTGTCGGCGTTCTTGGCCGTGAGTGTGACCTTGACGTTGACTTCGTACAGGTTCTCGTGGACGCGACCGCCGTGGGTATTGACGCGCACCTCGAAGTCGGGCTGCCCCGTTTCGAAGAACGATTGCGCGCCGCGCGGCACCTCCAGGGACACGTCCTTGACGTAGACCTTTTCGATGCTGAACACCGGTTGCTGCTGTTGTGCCTCGCTCATGACTGCTCCTGGTTGGATTGGGAATCGGACCGGGCCACGCCTCAACCGGCCAGCAATGCGTCCAGCTTGCCTGCGCGATCCAGGGCCGCAAGATCGTCGTAACCGCCCACGTGCACTTCACCGATCCAGATCTGCGGAACGGTGCGGCGGCCGCTCTTTTCCATCATCTCCTGGCGTCGTTCCGGTTCGAGATCGACGCGGATGCGTTCGATGTCCTTCACGCCTTTGGACTTGAGCAACTGCTCGGCGCGCCGGCAGTAGGGACACCATTCGGTCATGTACATGCAGACTTTCGCCACCGCCTCACTTCTCCAACGGCAGTTCGGCTTTGCGCCATGCCTCGATGCCGCCTTCGAGAATCAGCACTTCGGTGAAACCCTTCGACTTCAACAGTCTGGCGGCACCGGTGGCGGCGGCGTCGGTCTCCGCGGCGACGATCAAGGGCTTGTTTTTCAGGCGTTCGATCTCATTTAGGCGTTCGGGCAGTTCCTTCGCGGGTATGTTGCGCGCGCGGGGAAGGTGGCCCTGAGCGTATTGTTCGGCAGTCCGCACGTCGAGCACCGCCGCGTCCTGCCTGTTGATGCGCATCGTGGCATCGAGCGTGGAAACGAGCGGACAACCGGCCTTGGGCCGCAACAGCGGCCAGATCAGCATCGCGCCGCTGACGGCCGCGGCAACGACGTAGAAAATATTGTCCAGCAGGAAGTCCATCGACGATCCGTGGCTGAAATGGTTTTAAATGTTGTCACAACGCCGCGGAAGCCGGTCGGCGAAGCAGCTTATTATAGAATTCGGGTTCAGACCCCGCCACCGCATCCATGAAGAAGCTAGTCGTACTTCGCCACGGCGAAAGTCTCTGGAACCGGGAGAACCGATTCACGGGTTGGGCCGATGTCGGTCTGACCGAAAAGGGCGAGGCCGAAGCGCGCCAAGCCGGCCTGCTCATGAAAGAGGCGGGGCTGGCCTTCGATGTGGCCTACACCTCGATGCTCAAGCGGGCGATCAAGACACTGTGGCTCGCGCTGGAAGAGCTCGATCAGATGTGGCTGCCCATCGAGCATTCGTGGCGTCTGAACGAACGCCACTACGGCGCGCTGCAGGGCCTGAACAAGGCCGAAATGGCGGCGAAGTTCGGCGAAGAGCAGGTGTTGCTATGGCGCCGCAGTTACGACGTGCCGCCCCCGCCGCTGGCGCCGGACGATCCGCGCAACGTCGCCAACGATCCCCGCTACCGCAATCTCGACCCCCGCGACATCCCGCTCACCGAATGCCTCAAAGACACCGTGGCGCGCGTGCTGCCGCTGTGGAACGATTCCATCGCGCCGGCCATCCGGCGCGGTGAACGGGTGCTGATCACCGCGCACGGCAACACCTTGCGCGCGCTTGTCAAGCTGCTCGAGGATATGAGCGAAACCGATCTCATCGCGCTCAACATCCCCACCGGCGTGCCGATGATCTACGAGCTGTCCGACGAGGATCTGCGTCCCATCCGGCGTTACTACCTGGGCGACCCGAGCGCGGTGCAGGCCGCCATGCAGGCGGTCGCCAATCAGGGGAAACCGCGAGCTTGAAGGTGGCCAGCCGTTGGGTCGCCGTGCTCCTGGCAGCGGCGCTCGCGCACGGCGGCAGCGTCTGCGCCTCCGAAAAGGAGCAGTTGCGGGCCGTGCGGGAACGGCTCGAACAACTCCAGAAAGCGCTGGCCAAGACCGAACGCGAAAGCGCACGCGCCGCCCACCAACTGCGCGCCTCCGAAAAAGCCATTTCCGAAGCGAACCTGCGCCTGCGCGAGCTCAAACAGGCCGAACGCGAGGCCGAGCGCGCGCTGCGGGAGTTGAGCGGCCGCATGGCGACGCTGGAGCGCGACATCGAGCGCCAGCGGCAGCGGCTCGCGGAACTGATCCGGGTCCGCTACATGGGCGGCGAGCCCTCGCCGCTCAAGCTGCTGCTCTCGGGCAGGGAGCAGGGCGAGACGGCGCGCCTGCTCACCTACCAGGCCTACGTCGCCCGGGCCCAGGGCGAGTTCCTGCACCGGCTGCAAACGGACGTCGAGCAGCTGGGCGCGCTCGAAGCGCAGACCCGGGCGCGGCGCGAGGAACTGGCCGCGCTGGTTGCCGAACAGCAGCGCGAACGTGCAAAACTTGACGCTCAGCGGGCCGAACGGCGCACGGTCCTTGCTCGCATCTCCGGCGAGTTGCGCGCGCAGCGCAAGGAGATCGAGGCCGCCAAGCGGGACGAAGCCCGGCTGGCGCGGGTCGTGGAGGCGCTCACCAAGGCCAGCCGCGACCGCGCGCGGGCCAAGACGCCCGGCGGCGGGACCGTCGCCCGCAACGAGCATGTCCCCCAGGCCTCCGAGCGCAACGCCGCCTTCGCCGAGCTGAAGGGCCGGTTGCGGCTGCCGGTGCGCGGGGAACTTGCCAACCGCTTCGGCACGCCACGACCGGACACCGGGCTGACGGCCAAGGGCCTGTTCATCCGCGCCCGTACGGGCGAAGAGGTGCGCGCCGTCGCGGACGGGGAAGTGGTCTATGCGGACTGGATGCGGGGTTTCGGCAATCTGCTCATCGTCGATCACGGCGGGGGCTATATGACGATCTACGGCCATAACGAGGCGATCCTGAAGCGGCCCGGCGACTTCGTGCGGGCAGGCGAAGTCATCGCCACGGTCGGCGCCACCGGTGGGAACGAAACGCCGGGCTTATACTTCGAAATGCGGCACCTCGGACGGCCTTTCGATCCGCTGTCCTGGGTCTCCCTGAAATGAACGGATCGCGGTAACGGAGTTGTTCGGCATGGAATCGCTCAGCAAGACGACGCGCGACAAGCGCAGCAAGCTTAAAGGGGTGGGCCTCGTGGTCCTGGGCGTGATCGCCGGCGTGCTCCTGTCGCTCAATCTTACGGCCGTCGCCCAGCGCGAGCTGGAGAAATACCCGCTGCCGGTGGAGGAACTGCGCGCCTTCGCGGAGGTGTTCGGCGCGATCAAGTCCTCCTACGTCGAACCGGTCGAGGACAAGCGCCTCATCACCGAGGCCATCAACGGCATGCTCACCGGGCTCGACCCGCACTCGGCCTATCTCGACCAGGACGCCTTCAAGGAGCTGCAGGTCGGCACGCAAGGCGAATTCGGCGGCCTGGGCATCGAAGTCGGCATGGAGGAAGGCTTCGTGAAAGTGATCTCGCCGATCGAGGACACGCCCGCCTTCCGCGCCGGCCTCAAGCCCGGCGACCTGATCATCAAGCTCGACGACACGCCGGTGAAGGGCATGACGCTGTCCGAGGCGGTCAAGCGCATGCGCGGCAAGCCCAAGACCTCGATCCGCCTCACGGTGGTGCGCAAGGGTGAATCGAAGCCGCTCGAATTCACCATCGTGCGCGACATCATCAAGGTCCAGAGCGTCAAGTCGAAGCTGCTGGAACCGGGCTACGGCTACGTGCGCATCACCCAGTTCCAGGAACACACCGGCGAGCACCTGGTGAAGCACCTCAACGCGCTCTACAAGGAGGGCGCCCTCAAAGGGCTGGTCCTGGACCTGCGCAACGATCCCGGCGGCCTGTTGAACAGCGCGGTCGGCATCGCCGCCGCCTTCCTGCCGCCTAAAGTGACGGTGGTGTCCACCGACGGGCGCACCGAGGACGCCAAGCGCAAGTACATCGCCAGCCCCGAGGACTACCTGCGCGGCACGCGCGACGACTACCTGCGCGAACTGCCGCCGGAGGTCAAGAACGTGCCGATGGTGGTGCTGGTGAACGCGGGCTCGGCCTCGGCCTCGGAGATCGTCGCCGGCGCGCTGCAGGATTACAAGCGCGCGACCATCATGGGCACGCCGACCTTCGGCAAGGGTTCGGTGCAGACCATCATGCCGCTGGGGAACAACACCGCCATCAAGCTCACCACAGCGAAGTACTACACGCCGAACGGCCGTTCCATCCAAGCCAAGGGCATCACGCCCGACATCGAGGTGGAAGAGCCGGGCGCGCCCGCCAACCGCATCCGCGAAGCGGATCTGCTGAAGCATCTGCAGTCCGAGGACGAGGCCGAGGCGCTGGAACGCGCGCGCGCCGCCACGGAATCGGAAGCGAACGAGAAGGATCAGACGCCGACGAAGAAGGGCGAGGACGCGAGCGACAAGCCGATCGAGCTCGGTTCGCCCGAGGACTTCCAGCTGCAGCAGGCGCTCAACCACCTCAAGGGCCTGCCGGTGCTGGCCCGGCTCGATCAGGCCAAGAGCGGCCAGGCGGCCGCGCCGGCGGACAAAGGCGCGGGCAAGTAAGGCGCGGCGCAACCCTTCCCAGGCCGGCCGCCGAGGCCGGCCTGGTGCGGATCGACATGAAAGAACTCAACGACGAGCAGTTGCTGCGCTACTCGCGCCACATCCTGTTGCCGGAAATCGGGGTCGAAGGCCAGCAGAAGCTGTGCGCCGCCCATGCACTGGTGCTGGGTGCCGGCGGGCTGGGGTCGCCCGCCGCGCTCTATCTGGCGGCGGCTGGCGTCGGCACCCTGACGCTCGCCGACAGCGATACGGTCGATCTCACCAATCTGCAGCGGCAGATCCTGCACACGGTCCACAGCGTCGGCGAAGCCAAGGTTCTTTCGGGCAAGGCGGCGCTCGCGCGCATCAATCCGGAAGTGAAAGTGGAGCCGCTGCACGAGCGCCTGGAGGGCGACCGGTTGTACGAGGTGGTGGAGCGGGCCGACGTGGTGCTCGACTGCACCGACAACTTTGCCACCCGCCACGCGCTGAACCGCGCCTGCGTGGCGTTGCGCAAGCCGCTCGTGTCTGGCGCGGCGATCCGCTTCGACGCCCAGATCAGCGTGTACGACCTGCGCAGCGAGGACAGTCCCTGCTACAACTGCCTGTTCCCGGAAGAAGGCGAGACCGAGGAAATGCGCTGTGCCGTGATGGGCGTGTTCGCGCCGCTCACGGGCATCGTCGGCACCATTCAGGCGGCCGAAGCGCTCAAGCTGATCGCCGGCGTCGGCGAAAGCCTGTGCGGGCGGCTGTTGTTGCTGGATGCGCTCAGCATGAGCTTCCGCACCCCCGCCGAACAGCGCACTGCCACCGGCAGGTCCTCCGCGGGTCACAGCGCGGGCGCGCGCACCCCGCCCCCCGTGCCCCAAACAAGACAGCCCCCCGCTT
>QGUL01000083.1 GCA_003242425.1 Pseudomonadota bacterium
GCGAAGCGCCCGCCTGCCGCGCCAGCCGTAGAACCGCCGGCCCGCCAGCAGCGCACCGAAGATGAACCAGGAGACGAAGGCGAAGATGGTCTTATGGTTGAACTGCAGCGGCTGCCCGAACAGTTCCTCCGAAAACAGGATGCCGCTGGCGAGTGTGAGCGTGAGCAGGATGAAGCCCACGCCCAGGATGCGGAACAGCAGCCGCTCCAGCGTCAGCAGCGGCGGCATGCCCGCCAGCATCCCGTGCAGCAGCGCGGCCTTAGAACGGTCGCCGTTGCGCCTGGAGCGCGGGGCGTCGCCGTGCAGGTTGCGGTCGAGCACGGCCATCAGCAGGGCGTGGATCGCGCCGATGGTGAACAGGCTGTAAGCGCCCATCGCCAGCAGCAGATGGGTGCGGAAGGCGAGGTGCTGGGTGTAGGCGGGCGTCACCGGCCCGGGGAACAGCGCCGGCAGGAAGGCGCACACCGCCGCCACGGGCAGCACGATCCCGTGCATGCCCTGCACGTTCAGGAACAGGCTTTCGACCCAGTAGATCGCCACCGCCAGCCACAGCGTCACGGACAACGCCTGGCCGAAACCGAAATGCAGGGTTTCGGCCTGCAGCAGTTCTGTCCACAGCAGCCAGGTGTGCAGCGCAAGCGGCACCGGCACCGCGTAGTCCGCCCAGCGCTTTTCCGTGGACGGCGCCGCAGCGCGCCAGCGGGTGTGCCAGAAGTAGGCGCCGAGCGCGAGGTACAAGGCCGCCGTGACGGCGTGCAGTAGAATGTTGCCTTCCATTGCGGCAGTTTATCCCATCCGCCCGGCGTTGCCGGAGGCGGTCCCCACAGGAAAACCGATGTTCGACACCCTTACCGAACGCCTCGCGCGCGTGGTGAAGACCCTCCGCGGCGAGGCGCGTCTCACCGAGGACAATATCGCCGACGCCATGCGCGAAGTGCGCATGGCGCTTCTGGAGGCGGACGTCGCGCTGCCGGTGGTGCGGGATTTCACCGCCCGCGTCAAGGAAAAGGCGCTAGGCGAGGAGGTGATCGGCAGTCTGACGCCCGGCCAGGCGCTGGTCGGCGTGGTGCACCGCGAACTCACCGCGCTGATGGGGGGCGAGACCGCCTCGCTCGACCTCAACGTCGCCCCGCCGGCGATCATCCTCATGGCCGGCCTGCAGGGCTCGGGCAAGACCACGACGGCGGGCAAGCTCGCCAAGCTGCTCAAGGAGCGGCTGCGCAAGAAGCCGCTGCTGGTGTCCTGCGACGTGTACCGCCCCGCCGCCATCGACCAGTTGAAGACGCTCGCCCAGCAGGTCGGCGTGGACTTCTTCCCCTCGCAGCCGGGGCAGCAGCCGGTCGAGATCGCCAGGGCGGCGGTCGACCATGCGCGCCGTCACTATAACGATGTGGTGATCGTCGACACCGCCGGCCGGCTGGCGATCGACGAGGCGATGATGAAGGAGATCGCCGCCCTGCACGAGGCGCTCGCGCCGACCGAGACGCTGTTCGTGGTCGACGCCATGCAGGGTCAGGACGCGGTCAACGTCGCCAAGGCCTTCAACGAGACCCTGCCGCTCACCGGCGTGGTGCTCACCAAGCTGGACGGCGATGCGCGCGGCGGCGCGGCGCTGTCGGTGCGTCACGTCACCGGCAAGCCGATCAAGTTCGCCGGCGTGGGCGAGAAGCTCGACGGCCTGGAGCCCTTCCACCCGGAACGCATGGCCTCCCGCATCCTCGGCATGGGCGACATCCTCTCCCTGGTCGAGGAGGCGCGCAAAGGGGTGGACGAGCGCGAGGCCAAGCGGCTCGCCGAAAAGCTCAAGAAAGGCAAGGGCTTCGATCTGGAGGACTTCCGCAACCAGATCGTGCAGATGAAGAAGATGGGCGGGCTCTCCTCGCTCATCGACAAGCTGCCCGCGCAGTTCGCCCAGGCCGCGGCCAAGAGCCCGCAGGCCATGGACGACCGGGCGCTCAACCGCATCGAGGGCATCATCAACTCCATGACGCCGCTGGAGCGCGCCAAGCCGGAGATCATCAAGGCCTCGCGCAAGCGGCGCATCGCCGCCGGGGCGGGCGTGCCGGTGCAGGAGGTCAACCGCCTGCTCAACCAGTTCGAGCAGATGCAGAAGGTGATGAAACAGATGCAGAAGGGCGGCCTGCAGAAGATGATGCGCTCGATGAAGGGCCTGCTGCCCGGGCTGCGCTAGGCCCTTTTGCGCCTTGACGGAACGGGGTTTTTCGAGCACCCGGCTTGCCGAGTCGGCGTCCGGTCCCGTACAATCGCGGTCTTTTTTCGACTGGCCGTCGGTCTAGGTCCGGCGGCCTCCGGAGTTGGTACCCATGGTCGTTATACGTCTTGCTCGCGGTGGCGCCAAAAAGCGCCCGTTTTTCAATATCGTAGCCGCCGACTCGCGGTTCGCGAGCACCGGTCGCTTCATCGAGCGCATCGGCTTCTATGACCCGAAGGCGCCGGAAGGCCGCGAAAACCTGCGCGTGAACGGCGAGCGTCTGGCCTACTGGCAAAGCCAGGGTGCGCAGGTGTCGCCGACGGTGGCGCGCCTGGTCAAGCAAGCCCGCAAAGCCGCTGCCGCCGCTTAAGCCTGTCGCCGGGCGTGGTGGCTGAGCAAAGCCGCAGCGCAATGGTGGTGATGGGCCGCGTCGCCGGCGCCTACGGGGTACGGGGCTGGATCAAGGTGCAGCCCTATACCGAATCCGTGCAAAACCTCGCCGAATACGGCCGCTGGTGGATCGGGTCGGCGGGGAACTGGCAGGAATGGAAGGTCCTGCAGGCGAAGGTGCACGGGGCGACGGTCCTGGCGAAGCTGGAAGGGCTGGATGTACGCGAAACGGCGGCCCTGCTGAAGGGCCGCGAAGTCGCGGTGCCGCGGGAGGCCATGCCTCCGACGGCGGAAGACGAACACTACTGGACCGACCTGATCGGTCTGGAGGTGGTGAATCTGCAGGGCGAAGTGCTCGGCAAGGTGGCCGGGCATTTCTCCAACGGCGCGCATGACATCATGCGCGTGGCGCGCGACGAGGCGGAACAACTGATTCCGTACGTCGGCGCGGTGATCCGGGAAGTGGATCTGCCCGGGCGGCGCATCGTCGTCGACTGGGGAGCGGACTGGTGATGCTGCAATTCGACTGCATCACGCTGTTTCCGCAGATGTTCGACGCGGTGAGCGAATACGGCATCACCCGTCGGGCGAGGGAAGAAGGCAAGTGGAGTCTGACGCTGTGGAATCCGCGCGACTTCACGACCGACAACTACCGTACGGTCGATGACCGGCCGTACGGCGGCGGACCCGGCATGGTGATGCTGGCCGAGCCGCTGGAGAAGGCGATCCGCGCTGCCAAGGCGCGGGTGCCGGACGTGCCGGCGAGGGTGATCTACCTCTCGCCGCAGGGCGCGCGGCTCGACCACCGCAAGGTGATCGAGCTGGCGCAGTTGCCGCGCATGGTGCTTCTTTGCGGGCGCTATGAGGCGGTGGACGAGCGGCTGATCCGCCGTTGCGTCGATGAGGAGCTGTCGCTGGGCGACTACGTGCTGTCCGGCGGCGAGCTCGCGGCGATGGTGGTGATCGACGCGGTGGTGCGGCAGCTGCCGGGCGTGTTGAACGACGCGCAGTCGGCGGCGCAGGACTCGTTCGTGAACGGCCTGCTCGACTGTCCGCATTACACCCGGCCGGAGGTGTACGAAGGCGAAGCGGTGCCGGCGGTGCTGCTCTCGGGCAACCACGCCGAGATCGCGCGCTGGCGGCTGAAGCAGGCGCTGGGCCGCACGTGGCTGCGGCGGCCGGATTTGTTGGAAGGCCGCGCCTTGAGCGCGGAAGAACAGCGACTCCTCGCGGAGTTCCGCGCGGAGTGGGAAGCGGGTCGCGAGGCCTGAGGATTTGAAGAGCAGGAAGCGCAGCTTCCTGCACGGTGAAGGAGCGAGCTAGCAATGAGCAACATCATCCAGCAACTCGAGCAGGAAGAAATCGCCCGTCTCGGCAAAACCATCCCCGAATTCGCCCCGGGCGATACGGTGGTCGTCAACGTCAACGTGGTGGAAGGCGAGCGCAAGCGCGTGCAGGCCTACGAAGGCGTGGTGATCGCCAAGCGCAACCGCGGCCTGAACTCCTCCTTCACGGTGCGCAAGATCTCCTCGGGCGAAGGCGTGGAGCGGACCTTCCAGACCTACTCGCCGCTGATCGCCTCGATCGAAGTCAAGCGCCGCGGCGACGTGCGTCGCGCCAAGCTCTACTACCTGCGCGAACGCTCCGGCAAGTCCGCCCGCATCAAGGAAAAGCTGGTCACCAAGCAGGCCCAGCAGGCTGCGGCGGAATAACACTGCAACCGCGCTTCACCGGCAGAGAAGGACGCCCGCGGGCGTCCTTTTTTGTTTTCGGCGCTAGCGGCTCAACTCGGCCGTGAGCCGGTCCATGAAGGCCTCGCACAGCGCCACCTGTTCGAGCGTGATGTACTCGTTGGGCTTGTGCGCCTGCTCGATCGAGCCCGGCCCGCAGATGATCGAGGGAATGCCGGCTTTCTGGAACAGGCCCGCCTCGGTGGCGTAGGCGACCTTGCGCACCCGTTCGGCGCGCGCGAGGCGCTGCGCGAGGGCGGTGATGGCTTCCTCTTCCGCGGTGGACAGGCCGGGGATCTGCGACTTGCCTTCGATTTCGATGCCGGCCTCCGGCGCCACTTTGCGCATTTCCGGTTCGAGCACGTTCTTGGCGTAGTCGCGGATTTCGCGCTCCAGCGCATCGGGGTCCGCGCCCGGCAGATAGCGGAACTCGAAATGGAACAGGCATTCGCGCGGCACGATGTTGGGTGCCGTGCCGCCCTGGATCAGACCGGTCTGCAAGGTCGTGAAGGGCACGTCGAAGTTGTAGTCGCGCGACTCGAGATCGCGCATGCGTTCGGCGAGCTGGCGGATGAAGACGATCAGCTTCGCCGCGTATTCGATGGCGTTCACGCCCTGGGTGGTGAGCGAGGAATGGGCTTCCTTGCCGTGTACGCGGCACTTGAAGGTGCGCATGCCCTTGTGCGCGATCACCGGCTGCATGCCGGTCGGCTCGCCGACGATGCAGCCCGCGGGACGGATGCCGTTGCGTGCCAGATCCTCCAACAGCCCGCGCACGCCGATGCAGCCCACCTCCTCGTCGTAGGACAGCGCGAAATGCACCGGCGCCTTCAGCCCCGCCTGCAGGAACTTCGGCGTGTGCGCGAGCGCCACCGCGATGAAACTCTTCATGTCGGCGCTGCCGCGGGCGTAGATGCGGTCGCCGACGAGCGTGGCCTGGAAGGGATCGCTGTCCCAGGCCTGGCCGTCCACCGGCACTACGTCGGTGTGCCCGGAGAGCACGATGCCGGGCCGCGGGCCTTCGCCCACGGTGGCGAACAGATTCGCTTTCTTTCCGGTGGCGTCGTAGGTGAGGCGCGATTCGATGCCGTGGCCCTTCAGCCAGTCGCGCACCCATTCGATGAGGCCGAGGTTGGATTCGCGGCTGGTGGTGTCGAAGGCGATGAGACGCCGGATCATCTCCCAGGTCTCGTCGCGGATCGGCAGGACGGCTTCGGCTTGCATCGCTTGCGTCGGACGGTGGAAAGGTCCGATGTTACACCGATCCCCCTGCCGGACCGGCCGGCGCGACGATCGTTAACGGGCCAGGCGCGGGTCGAGCAGGTCGCGCAAGCGGTCGGCGACCAGGTTGATGCTGACGATGGTGGCGACGAGCGCCAGGCCCGGAAAGACGCTGATCCAGTAATGGCCGGAGAGGAGATAGTTGTAGCCCTTGGCGATCAGCAGGCCGAGCGAAGGTTCGGTGATGGGCAGCCCGAGCCCCAGGAAGGACAGCGTCGCCTCCAGCGTGATGGCCGCGGCGATCTGTGTTGTCGCCACCACCACGAGCGGCGGCAGGCAGTTCGGCAACAGATGGCGCATCAGTACCCGCGCGGTGCCCACACCCTGGCAGACGGCGGCCTCGATGTATTCCTTGCGGCTTTCCACCACTGCGGCGGAACGTGCGGTGCGCGCGTAATAGGCCCATTGCACCGCGATCAGCGCGACGATCACTTTCTCCACGCCCTGACCCAGCACGGCAATGAGGATGAGGGCGATGAGGATGGCCGGGAAGGAGAGCTGCAGATCGACGATGCGCATCACCATGCTTTCGAACCAGCCGCCGAAATAACCCGCCGCCACGCCGAGCAGCGCACCCAGCGCCAACGCGCAGAGCGTCGCGCTCACACCGACATAGAGACTGCTGCGCAGGCCGTAGAAAATCGCCGATAGCATGTCGCGGCCCTGTTCGTCGGTGCCGAGCCAGTAGCGCCGCCCGCCGTCGAGCGATGCGGCGCCGGGCGGCAGGCGGCCTTCCATCACATCGAGCTGCGCGAGATCGTAAGGATCCTGCGGCGCGATAAGCGGCGCGAATACGGCCGCCAGCACGATGAGCGCGAGCGCGAACGCCGCGCCCAGCGCCAGGGGACTCGCTGCGAAGCGGCGCAATGCGCTCATGTCCGCCCCGCCACACGTACGCGCGGGTCGAGGAGGCCGTAGAGCACGTCGACCACGAAGTTGATGAGCACGAACAGCAGCACCGTGAGCAGCATGTAGGCGACCACCACCGGACGGTCGAGCACGTTGATGGCGTCGATCAGCAGTTTCCCCGCGCCCGGCCACGCGAAGATGGTTTCGGTCACGACCGCGAAGGCGACCAGCGAGCCGAACTCCAGTCCGATCACGGTCGTGACGGGAAGCATGATGTTCTTCAGCACATGCCGCCGCACCACCTGGCCTTCGTTCAAGCCCTTGGCGCGCGCCGTGCGCACGTAGTCCTGCAGCATGGCTTCGCGCGTGCCGCTGCGCGCCAGTCGTACGAGCAGCGAAAGCTTGAACAGCGCCAGGTTGAACGCCGGCAGCGCGAGATGGGCGAGCCCTTCGAGCGAAGTGAAGCTCACCGGCACGCCGAACCATTCCGTGGTCGGGCCGCGGCCGCTCGCGGGCAGCCAGCCGAGCTGCACGCCGAAGAACATGATGAGCAGCAGACCCACCCAGAAGGTGGGCAGCGAAAAGCCCAGGATCGAGCCCGCCATGATGGTTTTGGCGAGCCAGGAGTCGGGCCGCATGCCGGCCCAGACGCCGAGCGGCAGGCCGATCACGACGGCGATGACCATGGCCGCGACCGCGAGCTCCAGCGTCGCCGGCAGACGCGACAGCACCAGTTCCAGCGCCGGCACGTTGTAGACGAAGGACTGGCCCAGATCGCCGCGCAGGGCATGGGCGAGAAAGGCGAGGTACTGCCGCC
>QGUL01000447.1 GCA_003242425.1 Pseudomonadota bacterium
CACGCGCGGCACGTTGGTTGGGGCATGCCCCCTGGAGCGCGACGTCACCCGGGGACCGGCCGGGGTGGTGCGTGCGAATTTCGGGCGCGGCATCCTGCGCGGCATCTTCGGCCATTCGATGGGCGGACACGGCGCGCTGGTATGCGCGCTGCGCAATCCCGACAAGTATCTGTCGGTGTCGGCCTTCGCGCCCATCGTCACGCCTTCGCAGGTGCCGTGGGGCAAGAAGGCTTTCGAGGGCTATCTGGGCATCGACCGCGAAGCCTGGCGCAGCTACGACGCCGCCGAGCTCGTACGGGCGCGGCGTTACGACGGCACCATCCTCATCGATCAGGGCACGGCCGACAAATTCCTGGGCGTGCAACTGCAGCCGGAGAAATTCGCCGAGGCCTGCGAAGCGAGCGGAACGCGCCTGCAGCTGCGCATGCAGCCGGGCTACGACCACGGCTACTACTTCATCGCCACCTTCATGGCCGACCACCTGCGCCATCACGCGGCCTATCTGCTGTAGCCGGCTGGCGGTCGTTCGCGAGCTCGCGGTGCATGGCCGCTTCGAGATGGAGCTGCGCGTCGAAGTCGTTGTCGGCGGCGGCCTGCAGGGCGCGCTTGACCGCCGCCAGCGCGCGCGGCGGCTGCGAGGCGAAGTAGCGGGCGATGCCGTGTCCCTCGTCGAGCAGCCGGTCGTCGGCCACGCAGGCCCAGATCAGGCCGTAGCGCTCGGCCTCGTCGGCGGTGAGCTTGTCGCGCAACAGCAGCATGCCGAGCGCACGCGTCATGCCGACCATGCGCGGCAGCAGCCAGGTGCTGCCGCAGCCCGGCAGCGTCGTGCCTTCGCGGAACGAGAAATTGAACGCGGCCCGGTGCGTGGCGACCACGACGTCGCACGCGAGTGCGATGCCCGCGGCAAGGCCGGTGGCGTAGCCGCCCACCGCGCAGATTACCGGATAGGGCAGCGCGCGCAGTTGCAGCACCAGCGGATGGCAGTCCCGGTCCAGGGCATCGGGCAGCGCTTGCGCGGCGGGACCGGGTGCGGCGAGCGTTTCGGCCGACAGCACGAGGAGCAGGGTTCGTACGTCGGTAAGTGCAGCGAGCCGTGCCAGGCCGTCGCGCAGGCTTTCTGCGACGGGCGCGCGCAGCGTGAGCACAGCGTACCGGGCATCGGACTCGAAACGGAAATCGGCTTCGTCGTTCATGGTCGCTCCCTCATTCCGACTGCGGGCCTTTGAGCCGCAGCGTCCATGCGACGAGCGCCTGCAGAAGCTTGTCCAGTTGCGCCGCCCGCTCCTCGTCACGCAGGCTGCCCTCGTCGTCGAAGGCGTGGTCGGCATGGCTGATCATCAGCTCCGGCTGGTTGAGCAGATGCACGTTCAGCGCGCAGAGCACCTGCCGCAGATGGTATTGCGCGCGTGAAGTGCCCATGCCGCCTATCGTGGCGCCCATGAGCGCGCCAGGCTTGTCGCGGAAGGGGTTGTCGCCGTAGGGCCGCGTCGCCCAGTCGATGGCGTTCTTCAGCACGCCGGGGATGGAGTAGTTGTATTCCGGTGTGGCGATCAGCAGCGCGTCGGCGTCGCGGATGGCGCGCTTCAACTGCGTCACGGCGGGCGGCGGTTGCTGCTCTTCGTCCTGGTTGAAGGGCGGGATGCCTTCGAGCGTAAGGATGCGCAGTTCCGTGCCCGCCGGCATTTTGCGCTCGGCGGCCCGCATCAACTTCAGGGTGAATGAATCGCGGCGCAGGCTGCCGACGATGCCGAGGATTTTGAGAGTCGGTGACATGCTTGCCTCGAACCGTTTTTCCGGCAGGAAGGCAGGCAAGCGGCGCGCCTGTAGCCGGAGGCGGAGCGTCAGGCGGCCGGGGCGCCGAGCAGCGTGCCCGCCAGATCGCCCAGCGCCGGCAGCAGCGCGGCCAGGCTGAGCAGGTCGAGGCGGTTGTGTTTCAGCCGCCGGGCCGGCCGAGAAGGCGACGTCTTCGCACGCCAGCG
>QGUL01000084.1 GCA_003242425.1 Pseudomonadota bacterium
ACATGCCGGTGCCGAGCGGCACGGGCTGGCCGGTGGGATCGCGCAGCCATAGTCCCAGCGCGTGGAGGTTGCGCACGTGCCGGACGAGCGCAAGTCCGAGCCCGACGGCCACCACGGCCAGCGCCCAGGCCTCGCCCGCGAAGGGCCACACCAGCAGGCCGGCAAGCAGCGCCAGACCCGGCAGGACCAGTGCACGAAGCCAGAGGAACTTCAAGGAGAATCCTGGAATAGGTTGACGGATGCGGATGCGGCGGACGGCGCGCCGTGATGCGCGGGCGGCCGCCGTCCGGCCGGTGCGGCCTGAACCTTAGCAGAACTGCCGCATGCCGGACAGCGCAGCGCTACGCGGCGGCGAAGCGGTAGCCGCTGCCGCGCACGGTTTCAATCAGCCGGTCGTGCCCCGTCGGCGCGAGCGCCTTGCGCAGCCGGCGGATATGAACGTCCACCGTGCGCTCCTCCACGTACACGTGGTCGCCCCACACCCGGTCGAGCAGCTGCGCCCGGCTGTGCACGCGCTCGGGATGGGCCATGAAGAAGTGCAGCAGGCGGAATTCGGTGGGGCCGAGCTCGATCTGCCGGTCGCCGGCCCACACCCGGCGCGTGGCCGGATCGAGCCTCAGGCCCGCGAGCTCGACGGGCTCATCGGTGCGCTGCGGCGCGCGCCGGCGCAGCACGGCGTTGATGCGCGCCAGCAACTCGCGCGGACTGAAGGGCTTGGTGACGTAGTCGTCGGCGCCCGCGTCCAGGCCGCTCACCTTGTCCTCCTCCTGCGCGCGCGCGGTGAGCATGATGATCGGCACCTGACGGGTGCGTTCGTCGCGGCGCAACGCCCGGGCGAACTGCACGCCCGACTGCCCGGGCAGCATCCAGTCGAGCAGCACCAGGTCCGGCAGCATCTGGCGCATCAGCCGCTGCGCCTGTTCGGCATCGCCCACGCACACCACCCGGTGCCCGGCGTGTTCCAGATTGAGCTTCAGCAGCCCCTGGATGGCGGGCTCGTCTTCCACGACCAGGATGTTTGCGGGCATAGGGCGTCTTCGTGCATACCGGCCCGGGCATTCTAGGCCGGCAAAGTGAAGCTTTGGTGACGAAACGGGGAACGGGGCGCCGGCTCCGCTATCATTGGGGTGTCGTTACGAACGGACCGGACCATCATGAGCGCGCACGCCCCCATACCGACCGAAATCAAGCTGCACAGCCGCTCGCGCGTCATGGAAATCACTTTCGACGACGGCGCGCATTTCGAGCTGCCCTACGAATTCCTGCGTGTCTACAGCCCGTCCGCGGAAGTGCGCGGACACGGTCCCGGACAGGAAATCCTGCAGACGGGCAAGCAGGACGTGGACATCGTCGCCGTCGAGCCGGTGGGCCATTACGCCATCCAGCCGCGCTTCTCCGACGGCCACGACACCGGCATCTATTCCTGGGAATATCTCTACGAAATCGGCAAGCGCCGCGACGAGCTGTGGCAGGACTATCTGGTCCGCCTGCAACAGGCCGGCGCAAGCCGCAAGGCAGACGGCGCGGCGGCGCCGCGCACGCACGGCTGCGGCGGCGGCAGCTGCGGCTGCCACTGAAACGTTCAACTCCAGCGGCCCCGGCCGCGCAAAAGTCCATGGCACAGACCCATTTCGGTTTCCAGCAGGTCCCCGAGAAAGAGAAGGCGCGCAAGGTCGCCGAGGTCTTCCATTCCGTCGCGCAGAAATACGACCTGATGAACGACCTCATGTCGGGCGGCCTGCACCGGCTGTGGAAGGCCTTCACGGTCGCGCAAAGCGGCGTGCGCGAAGGCAGCCGGGTGCTCGACGTGGCGGGCGGCTCCGGCGATCTCACCGCCGCCTTCGTCAAGCGCGTTGGGGCGAGCGGCGAGGTGTGGCTCACCGACATCAACCGTTCCATGCTCACGGTCGGCCGCGACCGGCTGCTCGACCGCGGCCACGTGGTGCCGGTGGCGCAGTGCGACGCGGAGAAGCTGCCGTTCCCGGACGGCTATTTCGACTGCGTCACAGTGGCCTTCGGGCTGCGCAACATGACCCGCAAGGAGCAGGCGCTGGCGGAAATGCGGCGCGTGCTGCGGCCCGGCGGGCGGCTGCTGGTGCTGGAGTTCTCGCGCGTCTGGAAACCGCTCCAGAAGCCTTATGATTGGTATTCCTTCAAGGTGCTGCCCTGGCTCGGCAAACGGGTCGCCAACGACGAGGCGAGCTACCGTTACTTGGCCGAATCCATCCGCGTGCATCCCGATCAGGAGACGCTGCGCCGGATGATGGAACAAGCGGGGCTCGCCAACGTCGAATACTTCAATTTGACCGCCGGGGTGGTCGCGCTGCACCGCGGCTTCCGGCTCGACTAGAACAACAGGAGACAACGCAATGAAAAAATGGCTGATAATGGTTTTCGGCTTCGTGCTGATGGCCGGCTTCGTCATGGAGGAGGCCGAAGCGCGCCGCCTCGGCGGGGCCCGTTCCATCGGCATCCAGCGTCAGGCCACGCCGCCGCAGAAGCCTGTCCAACGGCAGGAACAAGCCACGCCGCAGCAGCAGAACGCCGCGCCCGGCGCCGCCGCGGCGCAAAACGCCGCGCGTCCGGGCATGGGCCGCTGGCTCGCACCGCTGGCCGGTCTGGCCGCCGGCCTGGGCCTTGCGGCGCTGTTCGGCGAGCAGATGGGCTCGCTGGTGCTGCTGCTCCTCATCGGCATCGGGCTGTTCTTCCTCCTGCGCGTGATGCTACGCGCGATGGCCGGTCCGGCGCCGCAACAGCGGCCTGTGCAGTACGCCGGTCTGGGCGGTGACGCGGCCGCGACGCAGCCCGCGCATGTGTTCGGCGGCAGCAGCGCCCACGTGCAGCCCGAGCCGGTTGCGCGCATTCCCGCCGGCTTCGACGTCGAGGGCTTCGTGCGCGAAGCCAAGCGCCAGTTCGTCGCCCTGCAGGCCGCAAACGACCGCGGCGATGCCGAAGCGATCCGCGACTTCGTCACCGACGAGCTGTACGCCGAACTCAAGCGCGACATCGAGGCGCGCGGCGGGGCGGCGCAGCAGACCGACGTGGTGACGCTCGATGCGCAACTGGAGGAAGTGGTGACCGAGGGCGGCATGCACTGGGCCACCATCCGCTTCTCCGGTATGCTGCGCGAAGAGGGCGACGGCCCGGCCACGCCTTTCGAGGAGCTGTGGCACCTGCAGAAGCCGGCCGCAGGCGATACCGGCTGGTTGCTCGCCGGCATCCAGCAAGTGCACTGAGCCGCATTCCGACCGGGAGCCGCCCTCCGGGGCGGCTTTTCGTTTCCGGCCCCGCATGCGCCACGAGACGATGAACGCGATCTTCACGCTGCCGTTCACGGCATCCCTCAATCACCTGCTCGAACGCGAGGAATGGGCACGCGAACGCCTGCGGCCCCACGCCGGCCGCATCGTCCATTTCCGCATCGCGCCGCTGCCCGCACTGCGGCTGCGCATCACCGCAGCGGGCCTCGTCGAGACGGCCGACGATGAACAGGCCGCGCTCACGCTCGACATCCGTCCGGGGCTGGTCCCGGCGCTCATGCGCCACGACGAGGCGGCGCTGCGCGAGATCGGCATCCAGGGCGATGCGGAGCTCGCCGCCGACATCCAGTTCCTGTTCCGCAACTTGCGCTGGGACATCGAGGGCGACCTCAGCCGCGTGTTCGGGGACGTGGCGGCACACCGTCTGGCCGAATCCGGCCGCAGCTTCATGGCCTGGCAGCGCGAGGCCGCCGTCCGGCTGGGCGAGAACCTGTCGGACTATTTGCAGGACGAGGCGCGGCTGCTCGCGCGGCGCGCGGAAGTGGAACGTTTCGTGCGCGAGGTCAACGACCTGCGCGACGCGGTCGAACGCCTGGAGAAACGCATCCGCAAGCGGGAAGGCACGGGCTAAAGAAGGCACGCCCCTTGTATGGCATCCGGCGGCGCGCACCGCCGGACACGCGGAGGGCCCGTACCATGCCGCTCATCAGCCCACTCGAACCGACGCGCAACGAAGCGCGTCACGCCATGGTCCTGCTCATTCTCGGTTGCGCCGCGCTCGCGCTGTCGAGCATCGCGCCGCGCAGCCGGCTCACCTGGTTCCTGGAGGTGCTGCCGGTGTTCATCGCCGGACCGCTCCTGTTGCTCACCTGGCAGCGCTTCCGGCTCACACTGCTCGCCTATCAGCTGATCTTCATCCATTCGCTCGTGCTGATCGTCGGTGCGCACTACACCTACGCGCTGGTGCCGGCGGGCGAATGGCTGCAGGAGGCTTTCGGTCTTGCACGCAACCCCTACGACCGCATCGGCCACTTCTTCCAGGGCTTCGTGCCGGCCATCATCACGCGCGAGATCCTGTTGCGGGTGACGCCGCTGCAAAGAGGCCGCATGCTGTTCTTCCTGGTCTGCTGCGTGGCACTGGCCATCAGCGCCTTCTACGAATTGCTGGAATGGTGGGGCGCGCTGTTCATGGGCGCCAGGGCCGAGGCCTTCCTCGGCACCCAGGGCGACGTGTGGGACACCCAATGGGACATGTGTCTTGCCCTGGTCGGCGCGCTCGCCGCGCAATGGCTGCTCGCCGGCTGGCACGACCGCCAGCTCGCCCGGCTGCAGGGGCTTTGATCCACGGCTTTGCCCCCGGCCGGGGCTTCCGGTAGATTCGCGCTTCCGATTAAGCACAAGAAGCGGGCGACCGGCAGCGACCGGCCAGGTGGCGCGTGCCGGCACGCTCACCGCCGCTTCCCGGGCGCGCCGTGTTCCGTTTCCTCCGTCTGGTTCAAATCTTCGTCGTCGCCTTCCGTTACGGCCTGGAGGAATTTCCGCTGGCCGCGGCGCCGAGCGGCCGGCTGGCGACGTTCGTACAGCGCCTGCTGTTCTTCCGTCCCCTGAAAGAAGAGCGCGGCGTGCGTCTGCGCCGCGCGCTGGAGACTCTGGGGCCGATTTTCGTGAAGTTCGGGCAGGTGCTGTCCACGCGCCGCGACCTGCTGCCCGCCGACATCGCCGACGAGCTGGCGAAACTGCAGGACCGCGTGCCGCCCTTCGATTCGCAGGTGGCCGTCGCCGAAATCGAACGCGCCTTCGGCAAGCCCATCGACCAGGTGTTCGAGCGCTTCGATCCCGTGCCGATCGCCAGCGCCTCCATCGCCCAGGTGCATCTGGCCACGCTGCCCGGCGGCATCGAGGCGGCGGTGAAGGTGCTGCGGCCGAACATGCGGCCGGTCATCGCGCGTGATCTCGCGCTCATGGACGCGGCGGCGCGCCTCGTCGAACGGTTGTGGGCGCAGGGCAAGCGCCTGCGGCTGCGGGAGGTGGTGGCGGAGTTCGCCAAGCATCTGGAGGACGAGCTCGATCTCATGCGCGAGGCGGCCAACGCCAGCCAGTTGCGCCGCAACTTCCAGGATTCGCCGCTGCTCCTGGTGCCGGAGGTCTACTGGGACTATTGCACACCCACCGTCATGACCATGCAGCGCATGTACGGCACCCCGGTGGGGCAGGTCGACAAGCTGGTGGAGCAGGGCATCGATCTGAAGAAACTCTCGCGCGCGGGCGTGGAGATCTTCTTCACCCAGGTGTTCCGCGACAGCTTCTTCCACGCCGACATGCACCCCGGCAACATCCTCGTCACGCCCGAGGGCAAGTACGTGGCGCTGGACTTCGGCATCATGGGCACGCTCAACGAGGCGGACAAGAACTACCTCGCGCAGAACTTCCTCGCCTTCTTCAACCGCGATTACAAGCGCGTCGCCCAGGCGCACGTGGACGCGGGCTGGGTGCCGCCGGGCACGCGCGTGGACGAGTTCGAGAGCGCCATCCGCGCGGTGTGCGAACCGATCTTCGACCGGCCGCTCAAGGAAATCTCCTTCGGTCGCGTGCTGCTGCGGCTGTTCCAGACCGCGCGGCGTTTCAATCTCGAAGTACAGCCGCAACTGGTGCTGCTGCAGAAGACGCTGCTCAACATCGAGGGCCTGGGCCGTCAGCTCGACCCCGACCTCGATCTCTGGAAGACCGCCAAGCCCTTCCTGGAGCGCTGGATGAGCGAGCAGGTGGGCTGGCGCGGCCTGCTGCGCGGCATCCGCGCCGAGGCGCCGGCCTGGGCCACGCTGCTGCCGCAACTGCCGCGTCTGGCGCACCGCGCCCTCAAGGAGGACGCCGCCGCGCGCCTGGAACCGCTGCTGGCGGAGATCGCACGCGAGCAGCGTCGGCGCACCCGGGCGGTGATCGTGCTCGGCGGCATTGCGGTCGTTTTACTCACCATCACAACAATCGATCGCCTGGGACTATTCTGACCGCTGGCGCGCCGGACGGAGACGGGTATCATGCGCGCCCATGGTTGCGCCGGGGGTGGCCGCGACCGCGACTATAAGGGCCGCGCAATGCTCGTCTGGTTCGTCGTCATTTATATCGCGCTTTCCATCGCCATCGGCCTTGCCGCCTCGCTGCGGGTGCGGAACTCGGTGGACTACATCACCGCCGGGCGCCATCTGCCGCTGCCCGTGGTGTTCGCGACGGTGTTCGCCACCTGGTTCGGCGCGGAAACCGTGCTCGGCATCTCCGGCACTTTCCTGGACGAAGGCTTCGCGGGCCTCATTTCCGATCCGCTCGGCGCCTCGCTCTGCCTGGTGCTGTTCGGTCTGTTCTTCGCCAAGCCGCTCTACAGACAGAAGCTGCTTACCCTCGGCGACTTCTACCGCCGCCGCTACAGCCGCGGCGTGGAGCTGGTGACCAGCATCTGCATCGCGCTGTCATACCTCGGCTGGGTGTCGGCGCAGGTGGTGGCGCTCGGCCTGGTGTTCAACATTCTCAGCGAAGGCGCCATCTCGCGCGAATACGGCATGATCATCGGCGCCTCGGTGGTGACGCTCTACACCCTGTTCGGTGGCATGTGGTCGGTGGCCGTGACGACCTTCGTGCAGATGATCGTCATCGTCGGCGGCCTGCTGTGGATCGCCTTCATGGCCAACGACATGGTGCCCGGCGGCGTGAGCCACGTGGTGCAGCACGCCGCCGGGGCGGGCAAGCTCCAATGGCTGCCCGACTTCAACGCCGTGGAGATCATCGCCTTCATCGCTGCGCTGCTGACCATGGGCTTCGGCTCCATTCCGCAACAGGACGTGTTCCAGCGCGCCAACTCGGCCAGGACCGAGAACGTGGCGGTATGGGGCACGGTGGGCGGCGGCCTCGCCTATTTCCTCTTCGCCTCGGTGCCGCTGTTCCTCGCCTACGCCGCCACGCTCATCGATCCGACCCTGGTCGAGCGGGTGAGCGAACGCGACC
>QGUL01000448.1 GCA_003242425.1 Pseudomonadota bacterium
AGGTGCACGACGAGACGCTCGCCTTCGCGCCGCGGCTCGAGAAGATGCTCGCCGACGTGCCGCGCGCGCTGCGCGCCGCCATCGACGCCGGCAAGAACGTGCTGTTCGAGGGCGCGCAAGGGACGCTGCTAGACGTGGACCACGGCACCTATCCCTTCGTCACCTCGAGCAACACCGTCGCCGGCGCCGCCTGCGCCGGTGCCGGCATCGGTCCGCAGCACCTGCACTACATCCTCGGCATCACCAAGGCCTACACCACCCGCGTGGGCTCCGGCCCGTTCCCGACCGAGCTGGACGACGCGATCGGCGAGGGCCTGCGCCAGCGCGGCAACGAATTCGGTTCCGTCACCGGCCGGCCGCGCCGCTGCGGCTGGTTCGACGCCGCGGCGCTCAAGCGCTCGGCGCAGATCAACGGCCTGTCGGGCCTGTGCCTCACCAAGCTCGACGTGCTCGACGGCATGCCGGAGCTCAAGCTCTGCGTGGGCTACGACATCGACGGCGAGCGTACCGACATGCTGCCGCCCGGCGCCGACGACTGCGCGCGCTGCAAACCGGTGTACGAGACGCTGCCGGGCTGGCAGGAAAGCACGGTCGGCATCAAGCGCCTGGAAGACCTGCCGCGCAACGCGCGCGCCTACCTGGACCGCGTCGAGGAGGTCTGCGGGGTGCCGATCGACATCATCTCCACCGGACCCGACCGCGCCGAGACCATTGTCCGCCGCCATCCTTTCCTCTGACATGGCCGAGGACCTGTTCGTGGCCTGGTCCGACTACCATCGGACCATCGAACGGCTGGCGGGCCTCGTCTACGATTCGGACTGGCGCTTCGACCACGTCGTCGCCATCGGCCGCAGCGGCCTGCACATCGGCGACCTGTTGTCGCGCCTCTATCGCGTCCCGTTGTCGGTGTTGCAGGCCCGCTCCGGCGACGGCCGCGTCAGCCTGTCGGAACTGGCGACCCTGGACGGCCCGCCCGGCGGACGCGTGCTGCTGGTGGACGACCTGGTCCGCTCGGGCGCGACATTGGCTAGCGCATGCCGTAAGCTGGAACCGCAATGCGCGGAGCTGCGCACCGCCGCGCTGTGGGTGCGAGAAGGGGCCGCGTTCCGGCCTCACTACTATGTCGCGGAACTTGCCGACGGCTGCCGGCTGCACCGCCCGGCCGAGCCCTACGATCTGAGCAATATCGAGGAAGTGGCGCGCAGAAGGCGCGCCGACGGTTGAGGCCCGGCGCTGCGGTACCCCCAAACGAAAAACGCGCGACAGGCGTCGCGCGTTGCGGAGAAAGCTGGTGCCGAGAAGAGGACTCGAACCTCCACACCCTTGCGGGCGCTAGGACCTGAACCTAGTGCGTCTACCAATTCCGCCATCTCGGCAAGAGGCTGCGCATTTTAGAGCAAACGGACGACGGATTCAATGAGATCGCGAACCAAGAAAAAGATCAGCGAGCGCAGGCTGAAAGACCCCTACTACGAGCGCGAGGCCGCGCGCTACCCCGAGCCGCTGCCCAGCCGGGAGTACATCCTCCAGGTGCTGGACGAGGAGGGCGTGCCGGTCGATGAGAAGCGCCTGGCGAAGCTGCTCGACATCACACCGGGCGAGCGCGAGGCCTTCGCCCGCCGCATCGCGGCCATGGAGCGCGACGGCCAGTTGCTGCGCAACCGCAAGAACCAGCTTCTGGTGGCGCAGAAGCTCGATCTCGTGGCCGGCCGCGTGGAGGGCCATCCGGACGGCTACGGCTTCGTCATCCCGGACGACGGCGGCGAGGATCTCTTCCTCAGCCCCGCCCAGATGCAGCAGGTCATGCACGGCGACCGCGTCATGGTGCGGCCAGGGCTCGCGGACCGGCGCGGCCGGCGCGAAGCGACCATCGTCGAAGTGCTCGAACGCGCGCAGCACCGCGTGGTCGGGCGCCTGATGAAGGAGCGCGGCATCTGGTTCGTCGTCCCCGCCGACAAGCGCATCGCGCACG
>QGUL01000085.1 GCA_003242425.1 Pseudomonadota bacterium
CGACCCCTGCGGCGGACGGGTGTATTTTTTTCGCGGGTCGTACCCTTCGCAGGCCCCGGATTGGTAAGATGTCGCCGCAGATCATGACGATGAACTCCGCACCGGCCGCCAGGCGCACTTCGCGGATGTTGACGGTGTGGCCCGAGGGCGCACCGCGCAGGTTCGGATCGGTGGAGAAGGAGTACTGCGTCTTCGCCACGCAGATCGGGTAGTGGCCGTAGCCTTCGTCCTGCAGCTTCTTGATCTGGTTGCGCACCTTCGAGTCGGCGGTGATGTCGGCCGCGCCGTAGATCTTGGTGGCGATGGTCTTCATCTTCTCCCACAGCGGGGCGTTCTCGTCGTACACGAACTTGAAGTTGTTCTCGCCCTTCTCAATGAGCTCGACCACCGTCTTCGCCAGGTCGACGGCGCCCTTGCCGCCTTCCGCCCAGTGACGCGCCACCACGACCGGCACGCCCATCTGCGACATCTTGCGCTTGAGCAGATCGAGTTCGGCCTCGGTGTCGAAGGTGAAGTTGTTGATCGACACCACGCAGGGCAGACCGTAGTGGTTCTGCACGTTGTAGACGTGGCGCTCCAGGTTGGCGATGCCCTTCTCGAGCGCGGCCAGGTTCTCCTTGTTGACTTCCTTGACGTCGACGCCGCCGTGGAACTTCAGCGCGCGCAGGGTCGCGACGATCACCACCGCGTCAGGACGCAGACCCGACTTGCGGCACTTGATGTCGATGAACTTCTCGGCGCCGAGGTCCGCACCGAAGCCGGCTTCGGTCACGACGTAGTCGGCCAGTTTCAGCGCGGTCTTGGTGGCGATCACGGAGTTGCAGCCGTGCGCGATGTTGGCGAACGGACCGCCGTGGATGAACGCGGGGTTGTTCTCCAGCGTCTGCACCAGGTTCGGCTTGAAGGCATCCTTCAGCAGGACGGTCATCGCGCCGTGAGCGTTCAGTTGACGCGCCGTGACCGGCTTCTGGTCGCGGGTATAGCCGACGACGATGTTGCCCAGACGGTTCTTCAGGTCTTCCAGCGAGTTCGCCAGGCAGAAGATCGCCATCACTTCGGAGGCCACGACGATGTCGAAGCCATCCTCACGCGGATAGCCGTTGCCCGGGCCGCCCAGCGAGTTGACGATCTGGCGCAGCGCGCGGTCGTTCATGTCCAGCACGCGCTTCCAGGTGATGCGACGCACATCGATCCCCAGCTCGTTGCCGTGGTGGATGTGGTTGTCGATCATCGCGGCCAGCAGGTTGTTGGCCAGCTGGATGGCGTTGAAGTCGCCCGTGAAGTGCAGGTTGATGTCCTCCATCGGCACGACTTGGGCGTAGCCGCCACCGGCCGCGCCGCCCTTCATGCCGAACACCGGACCCAGGGACGGTTCACGCAGGCAGATGACCGCTTTCTTGCCGATCGCGTTCAGCGCGTCGCCCAGACCCACGGTGGTGGTCGTCTTGCCTTCGCCCGCGGGCGTGGGGCTGATCGCCGTCACCAGGATCAGTTTGCCGTCCTTCTTGTCCTTGAGCGAGTCAACGAACTCGAGCGAGACCTTGGCCTTGTAGTGGCCGTAGGGCTCGAGGTGCTCGTCGGGAATCCCAAGCTTTTGCGCCACTTCCGTGATGCGCTTCATCTTAGCTGCCTGGGCGATTTCGATATCTGAAGGCATTACCTTGTCTCCTGGAATTCTTAGTCGCTAAAAAAGGATAACGGCCATGCTCTGGCCGCATCAGAACCGGCGAAATATAGGCGGTGGGGGGAAGGCGCCACATTGACGAGCATCAATAGATGCCCGCCCCTCGAAAGCAAAACCCCGGTCGCGAGGACCGGGGTTCGGCTTGCACGGCTGTGCGTCTTAGGCGACCGCCAGCGCCTGCCCGCCGCCGTAGCTCAAGCGCTGCGGCTTCTCGCCGCCGGCGGTCACCTTGACCGCGCAGTACTTGAACTCCGGAATCTTGCCGAACGGGTCGAGCACCGGGTTGGTGAGCTTGTTCGCCGCCGCTTCGTAGTAGCAGAAGGGGATGAACACCGCGCCGCGCGGCGTGCCCTCGTCCATGCGGACATAGAGCGAGATCTGGCCGCGGCGCGAAGCCACCGTGATGATGTCGCCGGGCTTGACGCCCAGTTGGGCGATGTCGAGCGGGTGCATCGACGCCACCGGCTCCGGCTCCAGCGCGTCCAGCACGCCGGAACGGCGGGTCATCGACCCGGTATGCCAGTGCTCCAGCAGACGGCCGGTGATGAGCACCATCGGGTACTCGTTGTCCGGACGTTCGGCCGCCGGCAGCAGGTCGGCGGGGACCAGCTTGGCCTTGCCGGTGACGGTCGGGAAGGTGTTGGTGAAGATCACCGGCTCGCCCGGATCGCCCTCGTTCGGGCACGGGTACACCACCGCGGAGTCGCGCTCCAGGCGCTCCCAGGTGATGCCGCGGATCGAGTCCATGGCCTGGCGCATCTCGTTGAACACTTCCTTGGGATGCGTGTAGGTCCACGGCAGGCCCAGACGCTTGGCCATCTCGACGATGATCCAGAAGTCCTCGCGCGCGTCGCCGGGCGGGGTCAACGCCGGGCGGCCGAGCTGGACGGTCCGGTCGGTGTTGGTCACCGTGCCGAGCTTCTCGGGCCAGGCGGTGGCCGGCAGCACCACGTCGGCAAGATAGGCCGTCTCGGTCAGGAAGATGTCCTGCACCACCAGATGCTCGAGCTTGGCCAGACCTTCGCGGGCATGGTCGGCCTCAGGGTCGGACATCGCGGGGTTCTCGCCCATGATGTACATACCCTTGATCTTGCCGTCGCAGGCGGCGTTGATGACTTCCACCACCGTCAGGCCGGGTTTGGGATCCAGCTCCATGCCCCACAGCTTCTCGAAGCGCGTCTTGGCCTCGGGGTTGTCCACGCGCTGGTAGTCCGGGTAGACCATCGGGATCAGACCCGAGTCGGACGCGCCCTGCACGTTGTTCTGGCCGCGCAGCGGGTGCAGGCCCGTGCCCGGACGGCCGATCTGGCCGGTAATCATGGCCAGCGCGATCAGGCAGCGCACGTTGTCCGTACCGTGGGTGTGCTGCGACACGCCCATGCCCCACAGGATCATCGACGCCTTGGAGGTCGCGTACAGACGCGCCACCTCGCGGATGGTGTCGGCCGGGATGCCGCAGATCGGCGCCATCGCCTCGGGCGTGAACTTCTGGACGTTCTCCTTGATCGCCTCGTAGTTCAGCGTGCGGGTCTTGATGAACTCCTCGTTCACCAGGCCTTCGGTGACGATGACGTTCAGCATGGCGTTCAGCAGCGCCACGTCGGTGGACGGGTTGAACTGCAGCACGTAGGTCGCGTGGCGCGCCAGGTCGGTGCGGCGCGGGTCGGCGACGATCAGCTTGGCGCCTCGCTTGGCCGCGTTCTTGATCCAGGTCGCTGCGACCGGGTGGTTCACCGTCGGGTTGGCGCCGATGACGATGATGACCTCGGCCTTCTCGACGTCGCGCACGGGGTTGGACACAGCACCCGAGCCGATGCCTTCCAGCAGCGCCGCAACGCTCGAGGCGTGGCACAGTCGCGTGCAGTGGTCGACGTTGTTCGAGCGGAAGCCGGTGCGGACCAGCTTCTGGAACAGGTAGGCCTCTTCGTTGGTGCCCTTGGCGGAACCGAAGCCGGCCAGCGCCGAGGGGCCGTCGCGGTCGAGGATCTTCTTCAGGCCGCCGGCGGCAAAGTCGAGCGCCTCTTCCCAGGTCGCCTCACGGAAGACCTCGTGCCACTTGTCGGGATCGACCACGAAGTCCTTGGTCTTGGGCACACCGGGCTTGCGGATCAGCGGCTTGGTCAGACGGTGCTTGTGATGCACGTAATCGAAGCCGTAGCGGCCCTTCACGCACAGGCGCGACTCGTTCGCGGGACCGCCGCGGCCCTGCACGTAGATGATCTTGTTGTTGCGGACGTGGTAGGTGAGCTGACAGCCGACGCCGCAGAACGGGCAGACGGAGTCGACTTTCTTGTCCACCTCCATGAGGCCGACGTCGCGCGCGGGCATGAGCGCGCCGGTCGGGCAGGCCTGTACGCATTCGCCGCAGGCGACGCAGGTCGAGGCGCCCATGGGGTCGTCCAGGTCAAAGACGATCTTGGAATGCTCGCCGCGGTAGGCGTAGCCGATCACGTCGTTGACCTGCTCTTCACGGCAGGCGCGCACGCAGCGCGTGCACTGGATGCAGGCGTCGAGGTTGACCGACATCGCCGGATGCGACAGGTCGGCCCGCGGCTGCTGGCGCGCGGGGAAACGCGGTTCGCCCACGCCGAGTTTCTTGGCCCAGAGGTCCAGTTCCGAATTGAGCGTATAGCGCGTCTCCGGCTGGTCGGACAGGAGCAGCTCCAGCACCATCTTCTGGGCCGAGACCGCCCGCTCGGAGTCAGTAACCACTTCCATGCCGTCCTTCGGATAGCGGCAGCAGGAAGGAGCCAGCACGCGCTCGCCCTTGATCTCCACCACACAGGCGCGGCAGTTGCCGTCGGGGCGGTAGCCTTCCTTGTAGCAGAGATGCGGAATCTCGATCCCGTACTGCTTGGCCGTCTGGATGATCGTCTCGTCGGCACGGCCGATCACCGTCTTGCCGTTGATCTTGAACTCGACGGGCAGGGCCGCGACTTCCTGTTTGCTGATTGCTGTCATAGGGTCACCCTTACGCCAATTCGTTCGGGAAGTACTTCATTACGCACAGGACAGGGTTCGGCGCCGCCTGCCCGAGGCCACAGATGGATGCGTCCATCATGGCCGTCGAAAGTTCCTTCAGCAGCTCCTGATCCCACTTCTCGGCTTCCATCAGCTTGACCGCCTTGGCCGTGCCCACGCGGCAGGGCGTGCACTGGCCGCAAGACTCGTCGGCGAAGAAGCGCATGATGTTGCGAGCGGCCATCTTGGCACTATCCTTGTCCGACAGGACGACCACCGCAGCGGAGCCGATGAAGCAGCCGTACTCGTTCAGAGTGTCGAAGTCCAGCGGAATGTCGCCCATCGACGCCGGCAGGATGCCGCCGGAGGCGCCGCCCGGCAGGTAGCCGTAGAAGGTGTGGCCATCCTGCATGCCGCCGCAGTACTCCTCGATGAGCTCCTTGATGGTGATGCCCGCCGGCGCGAGATGCACGCCCGGCTTCTTCACCCGGCCGCTGACCGAGAAGGAACGCAGGCCCTTGCGGCCGTGGCGGCCGTGGCTGCTGAACCACTCGGGACCTTTTTCCTGGATGTCGCGCACCCAGAACAGCGTCTCCATGTTGTGCTCAAGGGTCGGCCGGCCGAACAGACCGACTTCCGCCACATAGGGCGGACGCAGGCGCGGTTCGCCGCGCTTGCCCTCGATCGACTCGATCATCGCGGACTCCTCGCCGCAGATGTAGGCACCGGCCCCGCGCCGCAGCTGGATCGGCGGCAGCGGGAAGTCGGCCTTCTCGGTGAGGTTCTTGAGCTCTTGCTGCAGGATCTCGCGGCAGCCGTGATACTCGTCGCGCAGATAGATGTAGACCTCGGCAATGCCTACCGCCCACGCTGCAACCAGCATGCCTTCCAGGAAGCGGTGCGGATCGCGTTCGAGGTAGTAGCGGTCCTTGAAGGTACCCGGCTCGCCCTCGTCGATGTTCACAGCCATCAACCGCGGTTCGGGCTGCGAGGAGACGATGCGCCACTTGCGCCCCGCCGGGAAGCCGGCGCCGCCCAGGCCGCGCAAGCCGGAGTGCTCCATCTTGGCAATGACCGTCTCGCGGTCCACGTGCCCTTCCAGGCAGTCCTTGATGAGCTTGTAGCCACCGTTCTTGACGTATTCGTCGAAGCCGATGTGACCGGGGGTGATGATCTTCAGATCCGGGTGCGAGCCGGAGCCGTGCTTGACGGCCTTCTCCTGCACCAGCTTCTGCACCTTCTCCACGGTCGCATGCGGCACCGGGTTCTGACCCACCACCGCGACCGGCGCGGTCTCGCAGCGGCCCACGCAGGGCGCGCGCAGCACGCGCACTTCCTTGCCGAGGATCTGCGGGAGCTTGGCGAGCAGCTCGTTCGCCCCCGCCATCTCACAGGACAGCGATTCGCAGACGCGCACCGTGATCGCGGGCGGCGCATCCTCGCCGTCCTTCACCACGTCGAAATGGTGGTAGAAGGTCGCGACCTCGTACACCTCGGACATCGCCAGCTTCATTTCGTGCGCGAGCGCGACGAGGTGACGATCGGACAGACAGCCGTAATGATCCTGGATCTTGTGCAGATGCTCGATCAGCAGGTCGCGCCGGCGCGACTCGTTACCCAGCAGCGCCTGCACTTCGGCCAGGGCCTGGGGATCGGGGCGGCGACCTTTCAACGTCGGCCGCACTTTGATGGGCACGAGAGGAATGGGTTGCGAATTGCCGCGATAGCGGTCGTTCATATTAAGCCTCTTTCCGGTCACGGTTTCCGCGGCTGAAGCCTTGGTGGTTCTTTGACCGACGGGATTGAAATCAGGAAATTCTAGCGATTCGACATTGCGCCTACGATTGACCCCTGTCAACAATAGGAGGCTCGAACACCAACCGATCCGGACTGAAGAAAGCCGAACCTAAAGGGCGCCCATGACAGAGGCGAGCCGGGAGTTTACCACCAAGCTATATGGCGGCGTCCCACCGTGCCCAAGAGGAAGCAATGATCTATTAATTACTTTCCTCGATAACCGTTCCGATGGGCATCGGCCGGCATATCGGAGGCGAGGCGCTAGCCGGCGCGTTGGAGGAACGCCAACAGCTGCTCGTTGAATGCCGCGGGCATTTCGAGGCTGGCGAGATGCCCCGCACCGGGCACGACGCGCTTCTCCGCCCCCGCTTCGCGCACCAGCGCGTCGGCCATGAGATGGAAATCCGGCATGTCGTACTCGCCCACCAGGGCGAGCACCGGGCCGCGCAGTTGAGCGAGCCGTTTGACGACCGGCGGGTCGAGCGTCCGCGCCGGATCCTGATGGATGAAATGCCAGCCGCTGTAGTCGGCCACCATGCGGCGCAGCCGCGCATAGACCGCGTCGTTGTCGCGCGCGATGGCGAACACCGGATGCGCCAGCCAGGCCGCCTTGGCTGCGGCCACGTCCTTGCGCTGCCCTGCGGCGATCACAGGCGCGTAGGAATTCAGCAACTCCTTGGACCATTCCCAGCCGCCGAGCACCGCATCGGCAAACCCGAACAACGCCCCCTACCCGGATACCACA
>QGUL01000449.1 GCA_003242425.1 Pseudomonadota bacterium
TGCTCGATGCCCTTGGTGATGTCGCGGTTCTGCGCCTCCTTGGAGTGCAGCTTGATCTGCAGGCGCAGGTCGTTCACGGAGTCGGCGTTGCGCAGCGCGTCCTCGTAGCTGATGAGGCCGTTGTCGTAGAGCTCGAACAGATGCTGGTCGAAGGTCTGCATGCCGAGCTCGCGCGAGCGCTTCATCACTTCTTTGATCTCGTGCACCTCGCCCTTGAAGATGAGGTCGGCGATGAGCGGCGAGTTGAGCAGCACTTCCACGGCGGCGACGCGGCCCTTGCGGTCCTTCAAGGGAATGAGGCGCTGCGAAACCATGCCGCGCAGGTTGAGCGACAGATCCATCAGCAGCTGCTGCCGCCGTTCCTCGGGGAAGAAGTTGATGATGCGGTCGAGCGCCTGGTTGGCGTTGTTGGCATGCAGCGTGGCCATGCAGAGATGGCCGGTCTCGGCGAAGGCGATCGCGTAATCCATGGTTTCGCGGTCACGGATCTCGCCCATGAGGATGACGTCCGGCGCCTGCCGCAGGGCGTTCTTCAGCGCCGTTTCCCACGAGTCGGTGTCCACGCCCACCTCACGCTGGGTGATAAGGCAGTTCTTGTGCGGATGGACGTATTCGATCGGGTCCTCGATGGTGATGATGTGGCCGTAGGAGTTCTCGTTGCGGTGGCCGATCATCGCCGCCAGCGTGGTCGATTTGCCCGAGCCCGTGGCGCCGACCATGATCACCAGCCCGCGCTTGGACATCGCCAGGTCCTTGAGCACCGGCGGCAGACCGAGCTGTTCGATGGTCGGGATTTCGGAGTTGATGGTCCGCAGCACCATGCCGACGTGGCCCTGTTGCACGAAGGCGCTGACGCGGAAGCGTCCGATGCCGCCCGGGCTGATGGCGAACTGGCATTCCTTGGTGGCCTCGAACTCCGCGGCCTGGCGGTCGTTCATGATCGCCCGCACCAGTTCCGCGGTGTGCTGCGGCGACAGCGGCTGTTGCGACACCGGCGTCAGGCGGCCGTCGATCTTGATGGCGGGCGGAAAGCCGACGCTGATGAACAGGTCGGAGGCATTCTTGTTCACCATCAGGCGCAGCAGCTCGTGGATGAATTTGGTCGCCTGTTCGCGTTCCATGATGTCGCTCCTTGAATGCGCCGCGGATTCAGCCGAGGAAGGCTTCCTTGTTCGCCGCCTTCATGCGCGCCTCAGCAACGCTCACGACGTTGCGGCGGACGAGGTCCTGCAGACACTGGTCGAGCGTCTGCATGCCGTACTGCTGGCCGGTCTGGATCGCGGAATACATCTGCGCGACCTTGTTCTCGCGGATGAGGTTACGGATCGCCGGCGTGCCGATCATGATCTCGTGCGCGGCGACGCGGCCCTGACCGTCCTTGCGCTTGAGCAGAGTCTGCGAAATCACGGCACGCAGGCTCTCCGACAGCATCGCGCGCACCATCTCCTTTTCCGCGGCGGGGAAGACGTCGACGATCCGGTCGATGGTCTTCGCCGCCGAGCTGGTGTGCAGCGTACCGAACACCAGGTGGCCGGTTTCCGCGGCGGTGAGCGCCAGCCGGATGGTCTCGAGGTCGCGCATCTCGCCCACCAGGATCACGTCCGGGTCCTCGCGCAACGCGCTGCGCAGCGCGTTGGAGAAGGACAGCGTATGCGGCCCCACCTCGCGCTGGTTGATGAGGCACTTCTTCGATTCGTGCACGAATTCGATCGGGTCCTCGATGGTGAGGATGTGGCCGTAATGGTTTTCGTTGATGTGGTTGATCATCGCCGCCAGCGTGGTCGACTTGCCCGAACCCGTGGGGCCGGTCACCAGCACGATGCCGCGGGGCTGTTCGGCGATGTCCTTGAAGATCTTCGGCGCTTCCAGTTCCTCCAGCGACAGTACCTTGCTGGGGATGGTCCCTGTTCCTTAACAACATCTGACCCTCCCGACGAAAAGGAAATTGTATACCTCGATGTTG
>QGUL01000086.1 GCA_003242425.1 Pseudomonadota bacterium
GGGGGTTGGCGTGTCCCCCGCTGCCCCGCCTTATGCTGCTCAAGCCGGGCTGCTGGGTTGTGGGCGAGTGGTGGCGCGGCTGGTTCCTCACCGGTTTCCCCTGGCTCGCCTTCGGTTATACGCAGGCCGACACCCCGCTTGCGGGATACGCTCCCCTGGCGGGTGTCTACGGCCTCTCGTTCCTGGCGGTCGCCGTGACCGGCGGCGCCGTCGCGGCAGTCACGCTGCGCGGCGTTGCGCGCCATGCGGCGATCGCCGTGGCCGCGCTGCTCGTTGCCGCGGGGTACGGTCTGAAGCAGATCGAATGGACACGCCCGCAAGGCGAGCCGCTTTCCGTCGCGCTGCTGCAGGGCAACGTGCCGCAGGAACTGAAATTCGTTCCCGGCCGCTACGAGCAGACCCTGGATACCTACGCGCGGCTCGCGCGCAGTGCGCAGGCGAAGCTCATCGTGCTGCCGGAAACCGCCATCCCGCGCTTCCTCGACCAGGTCGATCGGGGCTATCTGGACATGCTGCGCGAGCACGCCCTCGCTCAGGACGGCGATATCCTCCTGCCCGCGCCGCTGCGCGATGCCGACGGCCGCTACTACAACGCGGTGGTGAGCCTGGGTCGCGCGCCCATGCAAAGCTACGCCAAGCGGCATCTGGTGCCCTTCGGCGAATTCATCCCGCCGGGTTTCGGCTGGGTGCTGGAGGTGCTGCGCATTCCCTTGTCCGATTTCACGCCCGGCAGCCCGGCGCAACGGCCGCTCGAGGTCGCGGGCGAACGGGTGGCGGTGAACGTTTGCTATGAAGACGCCTTCGGCGAAGAGATCATCCGCCAGTTGCCCGAAGCGACCTTGCTCGTCAATGTCAGCAATGTCGCCTGGTTCGGCGATTCACTCGCGCCCGAGCAGCACTTGCGCATCGCCCGGCTGCGCGCGCTGGAAACCGGCCGCTACATGCTGCGGGCGACGAACACCGGCATCACCGCCATCATCGACGCGCAAGGCCGGGTCAGCGCACGCCTGCCCGCTTTCACCGAAGGCGTGCTGACCGGTACGGCGCAAGCCTATGCGGGCGCCACGCCTTACGTGCGTTTCGGCAACGGCCCGGTACTCGTCTTCGTCATCCTGGTGCTCGCTGCGGCCGCGTTGCGTCGCTATCGCGCTTAGCGCACTCCGTTCCCGTATGGCGGCATCGACGGCCCGCCTGCGGCGGCGGCCGCGGGGGTACACTTTTCGTGCCGATCAACGCACAAAGGAGCAGGCTATGACGGAAGCGGAAGTCGAATCCTTGCATCAGCGCATCAACGCCTTGCGAGCGGAACATCGGCAGCTCGACAGTCTCGTCAACCGGCTGTGCGCGACCCAGGTCTACAACGACCAGCGCTTGCAGGAACTTAAACTGCGCCGGCTGCGCGTGAAAGACCGCCTGGCCGCACTGGAGCGCAAGCTGAAGCAGTGATTCGATGCTTAGCGGCGCTTCACCGGCTTTCGCCCTGAAGCGCCCGCTCCTGTCCCACCCCTTCCCACTTCACCCGCATCAGGCGGGCAATCCCAAGTAAAATCGCGGTTTTTGCGGCTTGCGTGCCGCCGACCATGCGTACCTTTCAAGACCTGATTCTTGCCTTGCAGGGATACTGGGCCGGACAAGGCTGCACCCTGCTCCAACCCTACGATCTCGAAGTCGGTGCCGGAACCTTCCACACCGCGACCTTCCTGCGTGCGATCGGTCCGGAACCCTGGAACGCCGCCTACGTCCAGCCGTCGCGGCGCCCCAAGGACGGTCGCTACGGCGACAACCCCAACCGCCTGCAGCACTACTACCAGTTCCAGGTGGTGCTGAAGCCCTCGCCCGACAACATCCAGGATCTCTATCTGGACAGCCTGCGCGCGCTCGGTCTGGATCTCGCCAAGCACGACGTGCGCTTCGTGGAGGACGACTGGGAATCGCCCACGCTGGGGGCCTGGGGCCTGGGCTGGGAGGTCTGGCTCGACGGCATGGAAGTCACGCAGTTCACCTACTTCCAGGAAGTGGGCTCGCTGCCCTGCAAGCCGGTGCTGGGCGAAATCACCTACGGCCTGGAGCGCCTGGCGATGTATCTGCAGGGCGTCGAGAACATCTACGACCTGGTGTGGACGGAAGGTCCCAACGGCCGCGTGACCTACGGCGACGTCTACCACCAGAACGAGGTGGAACAGTCGCGCTACAACTTCGAGGAATCGAACGCCGCCTGGCTGCTGGAGCTCTTCGACGAATACGAGCGTGAAGCGAAACGCCTGATCGAGGCGGGACTGGCACTGCCGGGCTACGAGATGGTCATGAAGTGCTCCCACACCTTCAATCTGCTCGATGCGCGCGGCGCGATCTCGGTCACCGAACGCGCCGCCTACATCGCCCGCGTGCGCGCCCTGGCGCGCCTGGTGGCGCAGGCCTATTACGAGTCGCGCGAGCGGCTCGGTTTCCCGATGCTGCGAGGCGCGCATGGCTGAGAACGCTTCGCTGCTCGTCGAGCTGCTCACCGAGGAGCTGCCGCCCAAGGCGCTGCGCCAGTTGGGCGACGCCTTCGCGCAGGGGCTCGTCGCCGAATTGCGCGCACAAGGCTTCGCCTCGCCGGATGCGCCGTACACCGCTTACGCTTCGCCCCGCCGGCTGGCCGTACTGGTGAAGGAAGTCGCGGCTCAGGCGCCCGACCGAGAAATCGTGGTGAAAGGGCCGTCCGTGAAAGCGGGGCTGGACGCCGACGGCAGGCCCACGCCGGCGCTGCTGGGCTTCGCGCGCAAGCAGGGCGTCGCAGTCGAAGCCCTGGAACGCATGCAGGACGGCAAGCACGAAGTCTTCGCCTACCGCCGTTCGGAACGCGGCGCGCGGCTCGCGGAATTCCTCACCGGCGCGCTGGAAGCCGCGCTCAAGCGCCTGCCCATTCCGAAAATGATGCGCTGGGGCGCGGGCGATGCGGAGTTCGTTCGACCGGTGCGCGGTTTCGTGGCGCTGCACGGCGAAGCGGTGGTGCCCTGCTCGGTGCTGGGACTCGCGGCCGGTCGCAGCACCTTGGGTCACCGTTTCCTCAGCACGGGTCCCATCGAGCTCGTGCGCGCCGACGACTACGAAGCCGTCCTCGAACGCGAGGGCAAGGTGATCGCGAGCTTCGAGCGCCGGCTGGAGCGCATCAAGCAAGGGCTCGCGGCCGCTGCCGGCGACGCGCAAATCGCCGCCGATGAAGCGCTCTACACCGAAGTGACGGCGCTGGTCGAATGGCCGGCGGTCTATGAAGGGCATTTCGACGCCGGCTTCCTGGAAGTGCCGCAGGAATGCCTCATGCTCACCATGCGGCAGAACCAGAAGTACTTCCCGCTGGTGGGCCGCGACGGCCGCCTGCTCAACCGCTTCCTGCTCGTCTCCAACATGCAGGTGGACGATCCCGCCGAGATCGTGCACGGCAACGAGCGGGTGCTGCGCGCGCGGCTTTCGGACGCGAAGTTCTTCTACGACCAGGACCGCAAGCAGCCGCTGCAATCGCTGGTGCCGCAACTGGCACAGGTCGTGTACCACAACAAGCTGGGCAGCCAGTTGCAGCGCGTGGAACGCATCGAAGCGCTCGCGAGCGCCATCGCCGGACTGCTGAACGCCGACCGTTCGCTCGCCGCGCGCGCCGCGCGTCTGGCCAAGGCGGATCTGCTCACCGGCATGGTGGGCGAGTTCCCCGAGCTGCAAGGCATCATGGGCCAGTACTACGCCCGTCACGACGGCGAACCGGAGACGGTGGCCGCGGCGATCGAAGCGCACTACCGCCCGCGTTTCGCGGGCGACGCGCTGCCCGGCGATGCGGTGGGCGACAGCGTGGCCCTGGCCGACAAACTCGACACGCTGATCGGCATCTGGGGCATCGGGCTTGCGCCCACCGGCGACAAGGACCCGTTCGCGCTGCGGCGCGCGGCGCTCGGCGTGCTGCGCATCCTCGTCGAACACGAGCTGCCGCTCGACGTGGTCGAGCTGCTGCAAGCGGCACACCGGCAGTTTCCAGCCGGCACGCTTGCCGAAGCCACGGTCGGCGAAGTGCACGCCTTCATGCTCGACCGCCTGCGTTCGTACCTGCGCGAACGCGGCTTCAAGGCCGACGAAATCGAAGCCGTGCTCGCGCATCAGCCCACGCGCATCGACGATCTGGTGCCGCGGCTGGAGGCGGTGCAGCGCTTCCGTGCATTGCCGGAGGCCGATAGCCTCGCCGCGGCGAACAAGCGCATCCGCAACATCCTGAAAAAGGCAGAAGTGGTCGAACGCGCACCCAAGGCCGAGCTCATGCGCGAGGCGGCCGAACAGGCGCTCTTCGACACCTTGCTGAGCCTCGGACCGCAGATCGAGAACCACATGCAGGACCGGCGCTACACCGAAGCGCTCAGCACGCTGGCCGGCGCGCGCAACGCCGTCGACCGATTCTTCGACGAAGTCATGGTGATGACGGAGGATGCCGCCGTGCGCGACAACCGGCTGGCGCTGCTCGCCGCGCTCGACCGGCTCATGAACCGGGTGGCGGACATCTCCAGGCTCGCGGCATAGCGGCGGCGATGCCGCCCCGGTACAATGGCGCGGCCATCATCGGCCGCGCCGTTTTGCCCAGCGCATGAAACTGCTCATCCTCGACCGCGACGGCGTCATCAACTACGACAGCCCGCAATTCATCAAAAGCCCGGATGAGTGGCGCCCCATTCCCGGCAGCCTCGAAGCCATCGCGCGCTTCACCCAGGCCGGCTATCGCGTTGTGGTCGCCACCAACCAGTCGGGCATCGGCCGGGGGCTGTTCGACATGGCGACCCTGAACGCCATTCACGACAAGATGCACAGACAGGTCGCGCAAGCAGGCGGGCGCATCGACGCCATCTTCTATTGCCCCGACACGGCGGATTCCAATTCCTTTTACCGCAAGCCCAATCCGGGCATGCTGGTGGAGATCGGCGAGCGCCTGAACGTGCCGCTCGCGGGCGTGCCCGCCGTCGGCGATTCGCTGCGCGATCTGCAGGCGGCGGCCGCGGTCGGCGCCCAACCGATCCTCGTGCTGACCGGCAAAGGCAGCAAAACGCAACATGAGGCATTGCCTCCCGGCACGAAGATCTTTCCCGATCTGGCCGCGGTGGCCCAGGAGTTGATTCGCCCGCTATGAACTTTCTGCGTTCGGCGCTCTATCAGCTGATCCTGCTGATCGTCGTCATTCCCTACAGCTTTCTCGTGCTCGCGCTCGCGCCGCTGCCGCGCAAGGCCCGGCATCGCGTCATCATCGGCTGGCCAGTCTTCGCCACCTGGCTGGCGAAGCATGTGCTCGGCATCCGCTACGAAGTGCGCGGAAGAGAACACATTCCCACCGAGCCGGTGGTGATCCTGTCCAAACACCAGTCGGCCTGGGAGACGCTGGCCTTCAACGCCATCTTTCCACCGCACGTCTACGTGATGAAGCGCGAGCTGCTGTGGGTGCCCTTTCTCGGCTGGGGACTGGCGCTGATGAGCCCGATCGCCATCAACCGCGCCAACCGCAAGGCGGCGATGATGCGTCTGATCGAACTCGGCGGAGAGCGCCTGCGGCAAGGCTTTTCGATCATGATCTATCCCGAAGGCACGCGCGTGCCGGTCGGCAAGCGCGGCACCTACCGTCTCGGCGGCGCCATCCTGGCGGTGCACAACAACGCCCGGGTGCTGCCGGTCGCGCACAACGCCGGCCTGGTGTGGCCCAGAAATTCGTTCCTGAAACGCCCGGGCAAGGTGACGGTCGTCATCGGCGAGCCCATGGACACCGCGGGCAAGACGCCCGAAGAAGTGATGCGCGCGGTCGAAGCCTGGATCGAAGGCGAAGTCGAGCGCCTCGTCGCCGAAGCGCGCACCGAAGGCGACGCCGCGCCCGCGCTGCTCGCCGACACATCGGAATCCTGAAGCCGATGCAGTACCAGCTGCCCTTCCTCGTCGAATCTCCGCCCGACGAGGCCGCGCCGCCGCAGCACCCGCCCGGACGCGAACGCTACATCGTGCTCGGCGGGCAGGTCGTCCCCTACCGCTTCCGCCGTTCCGCGCGCCGCACCATCGGGCTGCTGATCGACGAGCGCGGTCTGCACGCCGCGGCGCCGCGCTGGGTCACGCTCGCCGAAGTGGAAGCCTTCATCCGCGAAAAGGAACGCTGGATCCTCAAGCATCTGCAGGGGCGCCGTCCGTCGCGGCCGCATTTCCTGTGGCAGGACGGCGCGCGCCTGCCCTACCTGGGCCGCGAAGTGGTGCTGCATTGCGTGGATGGCGCCGCGGACGACGTCAGGCTGTGCGACGACCGGCTGGAAGTGCCTATGGCAGCGCCCTTCGATCCCGCCGCGCTGCGCGACCGCGTGATCGCATGGATCAAGCGCGAAGCGCTTGTGCTCTACCGTTCACGCATCGGGCAACTCGCGCCGCGGCTCGGCGTGCCGGCGCCGGAAGTCGCGTTGTCACGCGCCCGGACCCAGTGGGGCTGCTGCACGCGCAAACGCGACGGCAGCGCGCGCATCCTGCTCAACTGGAAGCTGATGCACTTCGAGCTGCCGCTCATCGATTACGTCGTGGCGCACGAACTGGCGCATCTGCGCCATATGAACCATTCGCCCGCCTTCTGGCGCGAAGTCGCGCGGCTCTATCCGGACTATCAGCGGGCGCGCGAGGCGTTGCGCACCCGCGGCCATCTCATTCCGGAGCTGTGATCAGGCGCGAGCAGGCGCGATCGCGTTGGCGATGGCGACATACTCGGCGACGCCGAGATTTTCCGGCCGCAACTGCGGATCGATCCCCAGTTCGCGCAAGGCCTCCGGCTCGATCAGACCGGCCAGGGCATTGCGCAACGTCTTGCGCCGTTTAGTGAACGCCGTGGTCACCGCGCGTGCCAGCGCCGCCTGATCCACCTCGGCAAGCGCAGCCCGCGGGCGCGGGATCAGCCGCACCACCGCCGATTCCACTTTCGGGGCGGGGCGGAACGCCGAAGGCGGCACGTCGATGAGCTTTTTCATCTCGAAGCGGTACTGCAGCATCACCGACAGCCGCCCATAGGCCGCGGTGGAAGGCGGTGCCACCATGCGCTCGACCACTTCGCGTTGCAGCATGAAGTGCGCGTCGGTCAGGCGGTCGGCCACCGGGACGATGCGGAACAGCAGCTCGGTCGAAATGTTGTAAGGCAGATTGCCGACCA
>QGUL01000450.1 GCA_003242425.1 Pseudomonadota bacterium
ACCCCAGGCCGGGCCCGGCCCGCCGCGCAGGCTTCACGCGGCTCCGGGAAGCGGAAAGGCTCCCTTCAGGGAGGGGGCGGGTTGGACAGCCATCTCGCCACGCTCGAAGCCGCGCCCTGCTGGTTCCAGCGCCACGAGGGATGCTCGTGGTGAAGGACGTATTGCTCCAGCCACCAGGCCTGGTGGGCACGGCGCGGGAGCGGCTGCTGCATCAGCAGATGGAGCAGGTGCAGCTCGGGATCCGCCTTCGCGAGGGCGTGGATGTCGATGGTCGCGATGCGGTAGACCTTCACCTCGCCGTCGTGGCGCAGGTAGGCCTCCAGGTTGTCGGCTCCTCGCCCTCGCCGCATGTCTGCGTGGTGGAAGTTGTCGCCGGCGAGGCCGTCGCCACGGAACATGCGGTCCTGGGTCTGGGTGCCGATGTACAGGCGCTCGTGCGGGGCGAGACGGTCGAGCCTGGCGTCCGTCGGAACAGCGACGTAGTCGGCCCTGCAAAATTCATCTCGCGGCGCCGACGAGAAGCGCCGGACGTGCAAGAGTAGCGAGTCGACTCGCGGACGCTGCGAGCGCTGACAGCAGCCAAAGCGAGCGCAAAAAGGCTGGAGCAATGCCCCGCCGGGCGATGGCACGCAGCAGCCAGCGGATGTTGAAGCCGGCTGCGCACAACACCGCATGCAGCGCGTCACCCTCAGCGCCCTTGAGCCAGCAGCGCTTCATGCCGTGATCGTGCTTGGCATGCCCGATGGCCGGCTCGACCGCCTGACGCCGCTTCAGCCAGCGCCGCTGGCTGCGCGTGAGCGAGCGGCTCTTGCCGCGATGGATCAATGTCACCCCGCCAATGTCGGCATCCGCCCCCCGGTAGCCCAGGTCGACGATGGCCGTGTGCGGCTTGACGCCCAGGTCCTGCAGCAAGACGGTGGTCTGCTCCAGTTGCTCGGCCAGCGTGTGGCCGTCGTAGGGGTTGCCCGGCAGGCTGCGCGCACCGACCATCAAGCCCTGTTTGGCGCTCACCGCCACGCTGACCTTCACGCCGAACTCGTAGGGCTGGCGGGCCTTGCCCTTGCCGATGCACTCGACCTCCGGCGCATGCAGCGCGTACAGCTTGTGCTTGTCCTTGGGGCGCTGCGAGCGGATGCGCTCGGCGCGCTCCAGCCATGGCTGCAGGCGATCACGCACGTCTTGCGGCGCCTCCAGCAGGCGGCGTTGCACGTCGCGCAGCACGCGCCCGAGCACGGTGCGCTGGCGCTTGAGCACCCGGCGCAGCCGCTTGAACTGCTTGGCGTGCGCATAGCCGCCGGCACGCCGGCGCAGGCTGCGGCCCTCGCGCTCGAAGGTCTGCTTCAGCCGCAGCCCGGCGCGCTGCGCCAGTTGCACCACCTTGGCCCGCGCCACTTCCAGCAGCCGGCTGTCGGTGGGATAGGCCACCGCCTTCTCCTGCACCGTGGTGTCCACGATCACACGCTGCAGTTCGCTCTTGCGCACCGCCTGCATCTGCACGGCCGCCTCGATCGTCTTGGCCAGCAACTCCTCCACGCCGGCCTCGCCCAGCACCCGCCTGAAGCGCCCGATCTGCGTGGCATCGCACGGCAGGCGTGGCTCGTAGTACTCCTGCCCGCTGAAGAACTGCCACACCACGTTCTCGGCCCAGCGCTCGACCACGGCCTCGTCGCTCAGGCCATAGGCATGCTTCAGGTACAGCAGCGACACCACCAAGCGGATCGCCAGGCGCGGGCGGCCTGCCGCGCTCACGCCTGCGCCGACCACCTGCAGCGTGGGGCCGAACAGGTCTGCACCTTCGATGCTGCGCCCGCGCCGGTCCTTGCGCGCCAGCAGCGGCGCCACGCTCGCTTCGATCTGCTGCCACGGCATGCGTGTGGCCAGCACCGCCAGCGGGTGGCGCAGGTCGATCATCTGGTCCAGTCGGGCGCGGAAAAAGTCCGGCGTGCTCATCGAAATCC
>QGUL01000087.1 GCA_003242425.1 Pseudomonadota bacterium
CCGTTTGGTCTTTTTTTTAATTTGGCTTTTTTTATTTTGGTGGCCCGTTTTTTAACCCTGATGGTTTGGAGTTTTGTTTGAGGTAGGTTGAGTAGGATGGCCGCTGTTGGCCGTTCCGCTGTGCTGACGCAGAAGGCCGCCTACGAGGCCAACAAACTGCAGAAGCGTCTGCGCCGCCTCGTCGGCCAGGCGATCGCCGACTACGACATGATCCGTGCCGGCGATCGCGTCATGGTGTGCCTGTCCGGCGGCAAGGACAGTTACGGGCTGCTCGACATCCTCATGCGGCTGCGCGAGCACGCGCCGCTGGATTTCGAGATCGTGGCCGTCAATCTGGACCAGCGCCAGCCGGGTTTCCCCGAGCACGTGCTGCCCGATTACCTGCGTTCGCTGGGCATTCCCTTCCACATCGAGGTGCAGGACACCTACAGCATCGTCAAACGGGTGATCCCCGAAGGCAAGACGATGTGCTCGCTGTGCTCGCGGCTGCGCCGCGGCGTGCTCTACCGGGTGGCGGGCGAACTGGGCGCGACCAAGATCGCGCTGGGCCATCACCGCGACGACATCCTGGAGACCTTTTTCCTCAACCTGTTCTTCGGCGGCAAGCTGAAGGCCATGCCGCCCAAGCTGGTGTCCGACGACGGCCGTCATGTGGTGATCCGCCCCCTCGCCTACGTCAGAGAGCGTGATCTCCAGGCCTATGCCGCGGTGCGCGGTTTTCCGATCATCCCGTGCAACCTGTGCGGCTCGCAGGAGAATCTGCAGCGCACCCAGGTCAAGATGATGCTGCGGGAGTGGGAGAAGCGTTTTCCCGGGCGTGTCGAGACCATCTTCCGCAGCCTGGCGGACGTCCGCCCCTCGCATCTGCTCGACCGGAAGCTGTTCGATTTCGCCGCCGTGGCGGCGACCGGCGTGGCATGGGCCGAGGGCGACAGGGCGTTCGACCAGGACGAGTTCCCGCCGCCCGTGGCTATCCCATTGATCGAGCGGGATTCCTCTTAAAGACCTGTAGAATTTTACTTGTCAAATTCATCTTGATGCGGCAAACTCGCGCATTGCTCACCGACCGCGCCGCGCTCGACCGGGCCCGGTCCGGCGGGCGAGCGAGTCCCAGCCCCGTATGAACTGCGCTGAACGTCTAGTCGCTCTGTTTGGCAGCCAGGCCGAAGTGGCCCGGCGACTCAAGCTCGACCGCGCCGTCGTCAACAACTGGGTCAAGTCCGGCTACGTCCCTTCGCGTTGGGCGATGGAAATCGAGCGCCTCACCGAGGGGCAGATCGCCGCAGTCGAAGTCCTCAACGAAGCCAACGCGCGCAAGCCCATCCGCGTCAAATCGCGTGGCGAGGAAGACAGTCTTTTCGGACCTACGTTCGTAGGAAGTGACATCATGAATCCTTACGCGCCTCCCAAGCGCATCAAATCCTTCCATCCACCCCAGCGTGCCCTGTTGGGCCCGGGGCCGTCGGAGATCAACCCGCGCGTCATGGCCGCCATGGGGCTGCCGGCGATCGGTTATCTCGACCCGGCCTTCGTCGAGATGATGGAAGACCTGAAGGCGCTGCTGCGCTACGCCTTCCAGACGAAGAACGCCCTCACCTTCCCGATTTCCGGACCGGGCTCGGTGGGCATGGAATACTGCTTCGTCAACATGGTGGCGCCCGGCGATACCGTGATCGTGATGCGCAACGGTGTGTTCGGCGGGCGCATGATCGAGAACGTGGAGCGCTGCGGGGCCAAGCCGGTCGTGGTCGAGGACGAATGGGGCGAGCCCTGCGACCCGAACAAGCTGGAGGACGCGCTCAAGAAGCATCCCGAAGCGCGCGTCGTGGCCTTCGTGCACGCGGAGACCTCCACCGGCGTGGAGTCGGACGCCAAGACCCTCATCGAAGTGGCGCACAAGTACGACGCGCTCACCATCATGGACGCCGTCACCTCGCTGGGCGGCTCGCCGGTGCTGGTGGACGAATGGCAGTGCGATGCCGTGTATTCGGCCAGCCAGAAATGCCTGTCCTGCACGCCGGGCCTGTCGCCGGTGACCTTCAGCGACCGCGTGGTCGACTACGTCAAGTCGCGCAAGGACAAGATCCACAGCTGGTTCATGGACATGAACCTGCTGCTCGGCTACTGGGGCAGCACCACCCGCACTTATCACCATACCGCGCCCACCAACAGCCTCTACGCGCTGCACGAAGCGCTGCTGATCCTCAAGGAGGAAGGCATCGAGAACGCCTGGGCGCGGCATCAGCGCCACCATACCGCGCTGAAAGCGGGTCTGGAGGCGATGGGCCTGAAGTATCTGGTGAAGGAAGGCTATCGCCTGCCGCAGATGAACGCGATCCTCATCCCCGAGCCCCTGCTCGAGCATGAGGCGGAAGTGCGCAAGCGGCTGCTCAACGAGTTCAACCTCGAGATCGGCGCCGGCCTCGGTCCGCTCGCCGGCAAGATCTGGCGCATCGGCATCATGGGCTATTCCTGCAACTCGCAGAACGTCATGCTGTGCCTGTCGGCGCTCGGTTCGGTGCTCTACGACATGGGTTACCCGATCCACGTCGGCGACGCCGAAAGCGCGGCGCATCAGGCCTACGCGCAGATGCACGCCAAGGCCGCCCAGCAAAAGAAGCGTCAGCCCGCGGCCGCCTGAAACGGCGTCCAGGTGCGATAAAAAGGCGACCTGCGGGTCGCCTTTTTTGTTATGCGGTGCGGCGCGTCAGGCCAGCGTACCGGTGAGCAGGAGCATGAGCGCGAAGCCCGCCGTCACACCCGTGGTGGCATGGCCTTCGTGACCAAGACGATGCGACTGCGGAATGATTTCGTGACTCACCACGAAGATCATGGCGCCGGCGGCGAAAGCGAGGCCCCAGGGCAGCAAGGCGGCCGAGAGGCCGACCATCACCACCCCGGCCAAGGCGCCGAGCGGCTCCATGAGGCCTGTCGCCAAGGCGGCCAGCGCGCTCTTGGCGCGGCTGTAGCCGAGGCTGTGCATGGCCCAGGCGACGATCAGGCCTTCGGGAAGGTTCTGAGCGCCGATGCCGAGGGTGACGGCCGTACCTTCGGCCGCGCCGCTGGCATGCGCCACCCCGACCGCCAGGCCTTCCGGCACGTTGTGCAACGCGATCGCGAGTACCACCAGCCACACGCGCGACATGCCGGGGGCTGCACGGGGATGGCCGTTCTCGTCGGGCGTGTGCGCATGCGGTAACAGCCGGTCGATGAGCAGCATCACCGCGGCGCCGAGTCCCACACCGGTCGCGACGACAGCCGCGCTGCTCGTCTGCAGGGCCGGGACCACGAGCGAGAACGCGGCGGCCGCGAGCATAACACCTGCCCCGAAGCCCAGCATCGCGCTCTGGCCGCGCGCCGACGTATTGCCGACGAACAGCACCGGCAGCGCGCCGGCGCCCGTCGCCAGCGCGGTGAACGCGGTGGCAAGCATGGCGGGGCCGAACGCGGGCGCGGCGGCGATGGCGTCGCGGAAGACGAACAGCGTCAACGCCAAAGCCGCCAACAGCGCCAGCGCCAGTCGCGGATCACGCTGCTGGAGCAGTTTGCGGGCGGCAAGTACGGCGGTCGTCATGTCAATCCTTCAAGCAGGCTCGTCGCGGGATTGCGGCGACGTGTACACCATAAGGAAATCGTTCTTTTAGGTCCAATTTATAGTTCTTAAGTTCCCGATAGAAATTTATATGCGGGCGCGAGGTCTCAAGGACGCTTTCATGCATGCCGGATTCCCGCGATTCGAAAAGCGCCGGATCGCCGGAACTTCGCCCCAGGGCGACTTCTAAGAGAGATGGTGCATCGGTAGGGAAGACGGAGCATGGCAAAAACGGATCGTCTGGCGCTGATCAAGCTGGCATTGCTCGCTGCATGCGCGGACTCGGACGGGGACGGCAACGGGCAGGCGCAGCTGCGCCGCGCGGCCGAGTCCCTCTCGGCCGCCGCGGGAGAGAATCTGGCGCTGACGCTGCGCGACATCCTGCTGAGGCGGGTCGCGCTCGAGACGCTCGCCGCGCCGCTCGCGCGTCCCGAGCTCAAGCACCTTGCCTACCAGGTGGCGGTATGCATCTGCAACGCCGACGGCGCCCACAACGACCTCGAACACGCCTTCCTGGAGCGGCTGCGGGTCGCGCTGGCGCTCGACGTGCGCAGCGCGCGCAGCTTCGAGCGCGAGGCGGATGCGATTACCGGCGTGCCGCTGCAGCCGGATCCGAGCCGCGCCCCGCTCGCGTCGGCGCATCCGGTCGACGACGCGCTGGTGGAGCGCATGATCGAAGAGTATGCGGAGCTCACGGCCGCGCTGGCCGCCCGTGCCGAGCCGCTCCCGCTGCTCGCCACGCTGCCGCTGGAGATGAAACTCATCTATCGCGTGGGCAAGGTCTACGGCGAGGAACCGGACCGCGGCCAGATCCACGCCTTGCTGAGGCAGATCGATTGCGACCCGGTGGCGCATTACGTTGCCGCCGGCGGCGGCCTGATCCTCGCCGGCGCCTGGGACCGTCCGCGCGTCCATGACGCGGCCGCGGTGGAACAGGTGTCGCGCGGCAGCTATGCGCGCACGCGGGCGCTGGGCCGCGTCGCGCGCACCGTTTACGGCGAAGGGCGGCACGAACTTGCCGAACTGCACGAACGCTATGCGGCGGCGGAGGCGGGGGCGCACCCCGCCTATGCGGCCCGCGCCGGGACGATCGCCGCGCGCGCCCGCCAGCTCATGCACAACGACCTCCTCACGCTGGTGAAACAGTGACCGGCGGGCCGGCCGGACGGCTTATGCCTTCGTCTATGCCCTCGGCGCGATGGCGCACCGGGTACGCAACGTCCATACTGGGCACAGAAACAGGGGGAGATTCGTATGAGCAGCAATACCGAACACCTGCCGTGGACGCGGCACGACGGGGAATGGGCGCGTTTCGAGCGGCGAACGGTCTCGGGCAAGCGGCGCGGCGGCTCGCCGACGGCGGTATGGATCAACCGTCCGGCGCGCGGTTTGAGCGCCGGCACGCTGCGCCTCGTGCTGCTCTGCGGCTTGCTGGCCGCCTTGTGCTGGCTTGTCGCCTAGCCGCTCAGACCGCCGCGTTCTGCAGCTTGAAGTGGATGAGCGTGCGCAGTTTCGAGGGCAGCACCGGTTTCACCAGCAGATGGCAGCCGTAGGCTTTTGCCTCCTCCACACGTTCCGGTGTCGTGCTGCCGGTGACGAGGATGGCCGGGATTTCCGGATCGAGTTCCGCCCGTAGGCGCGCGATGAGCTGCGTGCCCGTTTCGGCCTCCGCCAGGCGGTAGTCGGCGATGATCAGATCCGGCAGCCGGCCGGCCTGATAGATGCGCTCGAGGATGTCGCTACCGGAGGTGGAAGCGATCACTTCCGCGCCCCAGCCCGCCAGCAGGATGCGCATGCCTTCCAAGATGGTGGATTCGTCGTCGATCACCACGATCAGCCGTCCGTGCAGATCCCCGGTCTGGGCGCCTTCGCGCTTGTCTGCGGCTTTGTGCACCTTCAGGGCGCGCCCGCGCGGGAGCTCGAAGCGGAATACGCTGCCCCGGCCGACGCGGGAATCCAGCTCGACCTGCGTGCCGAGCAGGGTGGCCAGTCGCCTGACGATGGACAACCCCAGCCCCAGGCCCTTGCGGCTCGAACGCTCGGGATTGCCGACCTGATAGAACTCCTCGAACACGCGTTCGCGCTGGTCGCGCGAAATGCCCACACCGGTGTCCCAGACCTCGATCCGCAAGCGGTCCTGCCGCACCCGGCAACCGACTAGAATTCCGCCTTGTTCGGTATAACGGATGGCATTGGAAATCAGGTTGCGCAGGATGCGTTCGACGAGGATCGGATCGCTGTGCACGATCGCATCGCAGTTGCGGATGCGCAGTCGCACGCCCTTTTCGAAGGCTTCGGGCTCGAACTCCAGACGCAGGCGGTCGAGTACCCGGTTGACCGGGAAATCGGTGGTCTCCGCGCGAATGACGCCCGCGTCGATTTTCGAGATGTCGAGCAACTCGTTGAACAGGTTCTCGAGCGCGTCCACCGAGGCGTTGATGCTGTTGACCACGTTCAACACCTCGGGATCGCGGATCTTTTCCGCCAGCGCCGCGGCGAACAAGCCCATGGCATGCAGCGGCTGCCGCAGGTCGTGGCTGGCGGCGGCGAAGAACTGGGTTTTGGAACGGTTTGCCGCTTCGGCCTGCAGGCGCGCGGTGTCGGCCAGCTGCTTCTGCCGCTTCAGCTCCGCGATCAGCTCCAGGTTCTCGAACCGCCGGCGGATCGATTCGTGCACCAGCTGATTGACGCGGCGGCCGAACGACAAGGCCGCGAGCGTGCCGATCGCGATCGGAATGCCGAGCGCGAGTTCGTGCGCGCTGCCGCCGACGAAGGCGCGGACGACGAAAGGCGTGGTGGTCATCATCGCCAGCGTGTTGAAGGCTGGAGCGTAGATCGCCAGCGAGCCGGTCGATACGGCGACGATGCAGAACAGCAGCATGGCCACGTAGGTCTGCACTGCCGGCATGTCGGGTACGTAGAACAGTACGCCCGCGCCGCCCCACAGCAGGCCTGCGACCATGATGGCGCCGAGGTAGCGCCGCGCCCAGATGTCCGTCTCGTCGTAGCGCGGTTTCGCGGCCAGGTACAGCCGGTAGTGCAGCACGCGGATGAGCTGGTGCACCAGCATCGCCCCGAGCCAGCCCGCCCACAGGGGCACCGGCACCTCGTCATGGACGATCCACACCAGGCAGAACGCCGCCACCAGCGATGCGCCGGTGCTGGTCGGCGAATGCAGGTAGACCAAGCGGACCTGCTCGGCGCGGATGCGTTGCGCGAGCGGAACCCTCTCCTCGCCTGGAACCGGGGTCGATTGCGTGGTCATCGTCACCTCTTCAACTGTCCATCAGCGCCGACGCGTCGGACGCTGTCGCGCGCGCGACGCGCGGGTGCACGGCGGGCGGATGAACGACATGCGAACGCCGCCAAACGGGCAGCACCTCGCCGGTCTCGTCCGTCACCGCCCAGGGCTGCATGATGCGGTCGTAGTCCTCTTCCGAATCGAAATCGCTCACTTCCAAAGGCACGCATTCGGGCGGCGGCGTGTCGGCGCCTGCGACGTAGGTCAGCGTAGGCGCGGACGCGTTGGCGGCCTGCATGTTCCACACGTCCAA
>QGUL01000088.1 GCA_003242425.1 Pseudomonadota bacterium
CCGTAGTACTGACCCGCCGACGGCTCGTCGATCATGACCGCGACCACCAGGCGAGGGTCCGAGGCGGGCGCGAAGCCCACGAACGAGGAAACGTATTTGTCGCGCGCATAACGGCCGTCGACCAGCTTGTGCGCCGTGCCCGTCTTGCCCGCGACGCGATAGCCCATGATCTGCGCGCGCGGCGCGGTGCCGCCCGGCTGCACCGCGAGTTCCAGCATCTGGCGTACCGCCTGCGCCGTCTGCGGCGACAGCACGCGCTTGCCCTCAGGCGGCGTATCGACCTTGAGCAGCGACAGCGGCATCAGCTCGCCGTCGCGCGCGAACACCGTGTAGGCGCGGGCGAGCTGGATGAGGCTGACGGTGATCCCGTGACCGTAGGACATCGTCGCCTGTTCGATCGGCTTCCAGCTCTTGTAAGGCCGTACCCGGCCGGCCGCCTCGCCGGGGAAGCCCAGCCGCGGCGGCGAACCGAAACCGATCTCCTCGAACATCTCGTACATGGCCGCGGGCGGCATCTCGAGCGCGATCTTGGCCGAACCGACGTTGCTCGAACGCTGGATCACCTCGGCCACGGTGAGCACGCTCTTCTCCTTGTCGTAATGGGAGTCGCGGATGGTGTTCGGGCCGATGGTGAGCGAACCGGGCGCGATGTCGATCGCGGTCTTGGGCGTGACCTTGCCGCGCTCCAGCGCCAGCGCGACTGTGATCGGTTTCAGGGTCGAACCGGGCTCGAACATGTCGGTGACGGCGCGGTTGCGCAACTGCGCCCCGGTCAGCCCGGCGCGGTTGTTGGGGTTGTAGCTCGGCAGGTTCGCGAGAGCCAGCACTTCACCGGTGCGCACGTCGATCACCACGACCGCGCCGCCCTTGGCGCGGTGCTGGCGCACCGCTTCGCGCAACTGCCCGTACGCGAGACTCTGGATGCGCGAATCGAGCGCGAGCACCAGATCCTTGCCGTCGCGCGCGGCAGTGATGCTGCCCGCGTCCTCCACGATGCGGCCGCGCCGGTCCTTGATGACGCGGCGGCTGCCCGGCACGCCGGCAAGATGCGACTCGAACGCGAGCTCGATGCCTTCCTGACCGACGTCGTCGGCATTGGTGAAGCCGAGTACGTGCGCCATCACTTCGCCCGCCGGGTAGTAGCGCCGGTATTCGCGACTCAGGTGAATGCCGGGAATGCGCAGCGCGGCGACCTGCTCGGCGACCGCCGGTTCGAGCTGCCGCTTCAAGTAGACGAAATCGCGCTGGCTCGCGAGCCGCTTCTGCAGCTCGTCCCTGGACAGCCCGAGCAAGACAGCGAGTTCCTGCAATTGCTTCGCGGTGGCTTTGACGTCCGCGGGAATCGCCCACACCGCCTTCACCGGCGTGCTGATGGCGAGCGCCTCGCCGTTGCGGTCGAGGATCTTGCCGCGCGTGGCCGGCACTTCCAGCACGCGCGCGTAGCGCGATTCGCCCTTGGCCTGCAGGAAGTCCTCGTTCATCGCCTGCAGGTAGGCGGCACGGCCGAGCAGCACCAGGAAGGCGGCACCGAAGAGCGCCAGCACCAGACGCGCGCGCCATACCGGCAGACGCAGTTCCAGCACCGGGCTCTGGCTGAACTTCATCGCGCCGCCTCCTCGACGAGACGGACGACCTGCACCCGATGCGGCGCGGGACGGTCCATCTGCAGTCGCTCGCGCGCCAGCCGCTCGATGCGCTGGTGCGTACCCCAGGTGCTCTGCTCGAGCTGCAGTTGGCCCCATTCGATGTCGATCAGATGCGCACGCGCCTGCTCGCGCTCATGCGCGATCACGAGCTTGCGCGCCTTGTGCTGGGAGGTGACGAGCCCCAGCGCGCAAAGCGTGAGGACAGCCAGCAGAAGCAGATTAAGCCGCGCCATTGTGGCAAACCCCGGTCTGCTTTCTGACGCAATTCATGCCGCCACCTTTTCCGCAACCCGCAGGATCGCGCTGCGCGCACGCGGATTGGCCGCGATCTCCGCGGCGCCCGGCCTGATCGGCCTGCCGACCACGCGCAGCACGGGCTTGGGCATCTGCGCTTCCGTAAGCGGCAAGCCTTCGGGAACTTGCGGTCGCGACTGCTCGCGCAGGTAATGCTTGACGATGCGGTCCTCCAGCGAATGGAAGGCGATCACCGCCAGGCGCCCGCCGGGCGCCAATGCTTCGACGGCCTGCGGCAGCGCTAACGACAACTCCTCAAGCTCCTGATTGATGTGAATCCGTATAGCCTGGAACGTGCGCGTCGCCGGATCCTGACCGGGTTCACGCGTGCGGACGGCGGCAGCCACGATACGGGCAAGCTCTCCTGTCGTGCGTATCCCGCCTGCGGACCGAGCAGCAACAATCGCCTTTGCAATCGGCCCAGCAAACCGTTCTTCGCCATAATTCCTGATCACTCCCTTCAGTTCCGCTTCGTCCACACGTGCCAGCCATTCGGCGGCCGTCTCCCCCTGTGTGCGGTCCATCCGCATGTCGAGCGGCGCGTCGGCGCGAAAGCTGAAACCGCGCGCCGGCTCGTCGAGCTGCGGCGACGACACCCCCAGATCCAGCAGCACGCCGTGCACCGCGCGCACGCCCAGCTCTTGCAGCGTCGCGCGCAGACGGCCGAAACGCGCGTGGCGGATCACGAAGCGCGGATCGTCGATCGATCGCGCCGCCTCCACCGCTTCCACGTCGCGGTCGAGTGCGATCAACCGGCCGCGCGGCCCGAGCCGGCGCAGAATCTCCCGGCTGTGCCCGCCTCGTCCGAAGGTGCCGTCCACATAGACGCCCTCGGGCTTGATCGCCAACGCATCGACCGCCTCCTGCAACAGGACGGTCCGGTGTTCGCTCACATGCCACCCGTCAGAGAACGAAATCTTCTGTACCGGAGGGCGGCTTCGAAGCCACTTCATCCATCGCCGCACCGAGCTGCGCTTCCCAGCGCTCCAGGCTCCAGAGCTCGAAGTGCGTGCCCTGTCCGACCAGCATGACGGACTTCTGGATCTCGGCCAGTCTGCGCAGTGCGGGAGGAATGAGGATGCGGCCGGAGCTGTCCGGCTCCAGCTCTTCGGCGTAACCGATGACCATGCGGCGCCACCAGCGGGCGTGCGCCTCCATGGTGGGCAGTTGGGCGATCTTGGCGCTGATGGGCTCGAAAGCCGCGCTCGGAAACAGCAACAGGCAGCGGTCCGGGTGGCCGGTCAGTACGACCCTGCCGGTCCCGGACAACAGCGCATCCCGATGCTTGGTCGGCACCGCAATGCGGCCCTTCGCATCGAGACTCAGCTCGCTTGCCCCTTGAAACAAGATGTTTCCTCCGCCCCCTGGGAAAGTGGCTTTATGCCACTTTCCGCCACTTATTCCCACGTTTTGCCACTCTAGTGGAGAACCGATGGAGGGTCAAGCGCCTTCTGTAAATTTTCTGCTGTTGTGACAATGACTTAGCGGCACTTGTTGAGACCAAAACTCGTTGAAAATAGGTTCAAGGAAATGAAGGAGATAGCCCACAAACCGAAAGTATTTTGTGAGCTTTTGGGCGGTTCCGGCCCGCAACGACGGGGCAATTTGCGCAAGCGCACGACGGACGGATCGGCGGAGCGGCCGGGCGGCCGGCACCGCGGCGGACGGGGCGACTAGAATCCCGCCCTGAAGGAAGGAGCTACTCCATGTTGAAAACCGCCGCTATCACGTTCGGCCTGGGCGTAGCGCTCGCCTTCGGCGAATGGCTGCTCGCCCGGCGCAAGAAAGAGGGCGTCACCCCCGCCGACCGGCAACGGATGTTCGGCATCCTCCGGATCAGCGCCGCACTGGCACTCCTGGCCGGCTGGATCGCCTGGATGATGGCCGAATAATTCACCTGCGGCGCCGCCGCATCCCGGGGAACAAGCATGCACTGGTTCTATCTCGCCCTGGCCGGGGCGCTGGAAATCGTCTGGGCCGTCGGGCTCAAGTACACCGAGGGCTTCACCCGCCCCATGGCCACCCTCGTCACCGTCGCGGCAATGGTCGGCAGCGTAGTGCTGCTCGGCCTCGCCCTTCGCGCCATCCCTGTCGGCACGGGCTACGCTGTCTGGACCGGCATCGGCGCGGCCGGCACCGCGATCCTCGGCATCCTGCTGTTCGGCGAGCCGGCCACGGCAGCGCGCCTGGGCTGCATCGGGCTCATCGTCGCGGGCATCGTCGGCCTGAAACTAGTGTCGCCGGTCTGAAAGCACGCGCGGCGTTGAAGCGCCGCCCGCGCTCGTGCGATCATCGCCGCATGAGTCAACTGTCGCGCGTACGCATTCCCTTCGTCGAACACCTCGGCATCCGCCTGCTCGAACAATCCAAGGAACGCGCGGTGATCGCGCTCGACAAACGGCCCGAATTGCTCAATAGCTGGGGCTCCATGCACGGCGGCGTGATCATGACCATGCTCGACTACGTCATGGGCGCCGCGGTGCGCGGCCACTACGAGGCCGACCAGAGCGTGCTCACCGTCGACATGTCGCTCGGCTTCATGAACGCGGCCTTCAGCGAGAGCATCACCGCCGAGGGCAGAGTGCTGCACAGCGGTCGCTCCACCGCCTTCTGCGAAGCCGAGGCGCGCGACCACAACGGCACCCTGCTCGCCAAGGCGATCGGCACGTTCAAACTGCTGCCGAAGGCGGGCGGCCGGGAAGAAATGCGCAGCGAATCCTGAGCGTGCAGGCTCGGCGCTCAGCGCGAAGCGCGCTTGGTGACGATCCCTTCGGCGCCCATCTGCCTGCCCGCGAGCGTACGCAGCTGGAAGCGGCCGTCCTCGCGGAACAGCCAGGTTTCGAGATAGCTCACCGCCCGGGCATCGCCCAGCAGCTCGGACGAGGGCTTGGGAAGAAGACCGGCCTTGCGCACGCTTTCCACCGCGGTGCGTTCCAGATCCTTGAAACCGTTCGAACGATGCACCGCGACGTCGACGGGACGGCCCTCCTCGTCCACGGTGATCTTCAGTACCACCACGGATTTGAGCAGCGGCGGCAATTCGCCGCCGAAGGTCCGCTTGGGCTGCGCGGCGTAAATGCGTTCCGCCACGGCACGCTTATAGGCGTGGAGCGCCGCGTTGTGCGGCGCCGGTTTCGCTCTTACGACGCGCGGTCCGGTCTGCGCCGGCGTCTCCTGCGTCGCTTTGCGCGGTTCCTCGGTAGTCGCGCAGCCGGTCAGAATGGCAAGGATGACGAGCGCCGCGCGCAGACGTTCACTGTGCCGCATGAGAGTCTCCAACATGAATGCGCGCAGCCTAGCACGGCCGCAGTTTATGCTGTTGTCATAGACGTGAACTGCTTCACGCATGCGTGCAAGAATGAGACGCTGACTGTCGTGCATCGCACACACTTCGCCTGGCATGCGGTGCCTGCGGCACAGGGAGGACCACGATGAGCATGACGGAATGGATGGAGATGGCCAGTTATGTCGTGACCGTGTTCGGCCTGCCCTTCGCCATCTACGCCTTCATCCGCGAACAGCGCAAGGAGCGCGAGAACGAGGACGAGGAAGGGTGGCAGCGGCTGTCCGACGCCTACAACGACTTTCTCAAACTGGTGCTCGCCAATCCGGACCTGAAGCTGCTCACCGGCGAGCGCGCGTTCGATCTCAGCGAGGAGCAGCGCGAACGCCAGCGCGTGATCTTCGAAATGCTGATCTCGCTGTTCGAACGCGCCTACATCCTGCTCTACACCGAACCGCTCACCGGCCGTCGCAAGCGCCGCTGGCATTCATGGGAGGACTACATGCGCCACTGGTGCGCACGGGAGGACTTCCGCGAGCTGCTGCCGGAAATGCTGAGCGGCGAGGACGAGGAATTCGCCGCGTACATCGAACGGCTGGCGCGGGAGGAAGCGACGCGCAGGCCGCGGTAGCACGCCGGCCGCGTCCGGCAATCAGGCGGCCGGACGCTTGCAGCCGCTGTGCGTGCGTTCTCCGCGCATCTCCAGCCAGGCGCCCTCGTCGCCGGCGTCGAACGTGGAAATGCCGTTGGTGTAACGACCGCCGTCGGTGCGATCAAGGCGGAATTCGCGCTCCGGCAGGATCACCATGACCGAACGTCCCTCGTCCATGAAGCGCACGGCCAGCTGTTTGCCCTTTTCGCATTGATAGACGACGGCATCGCTCGGAATGCGCGACTGTTCCTGCGGCCCGCTGAACGGCCACCAGCTGCCGCAACCCGCCAACGCGAGCAGCGCGGCAACAGCCAGCAAGTGTCTCATCCTCTACTCCTCGTTATCGTTCGCTATTCGAAAACCGCCAGTACCGGCTGGTGATCCGACGCCGTGGTCCGCAGATCCACGTACACCTTCCGCAGCCGCTGCAGCAGATCCTCCGTAGCGAAGATGAAATCGCAGCTCAAGGGCTGCGGCCATCGTTCGCGATCGTGCACGCCGAGGGTGTGCGGATGCGGCTCGCCCGGGTGCGCGTGCGCCCACGCGTCGCGCAGGCGGCTGGCCGTGCCGTTGTCCGCCTGCAGCCGTTCATAAAGCGGATCGTCGGGACCGAAATTGAAATCGGCCGTGAGGATCGCCGTACGCGTCTGCGGCACATGCCGGAACGGCCCCTGATCCTTGCCGCCGGCCGGCGCGTCGACCTCGGCCCACGCACAGGCTTCGGCATGCCATGCGCGAATGGCTTCCACCTGGGCGCTGCGCTGGTGCGCGGAATAGTACTCGAGATGCGTGGTCATCACACGCACCGCCCCCAGAGGTGTGTCGATGCGCGCCTCGATCAGCATGCGCGGCATGCTCGGCCGCCCGGCGTCCGGCGGCGAGGGCAGTTGCATGCGGCGCACCGCAAGCACCGGATAACGGCTGAGAATCATGTTGCCGAACGCACGACGGCTACCGTCGGCGCCGCGCACGTCGACCGCCGCGCCGGGAACGGCTTCGAAACCGGGCAAGGCCTCGGCCAGAACGGCGAACTGGTTTTCGCCTGCGCTGCCCGGCAGCTCGGGAAAATTGGCCGCGACCTCCTGCAAGCAGAGGATGTCGAAATCGGCGATGCGTCGCGCTTCGCGCACGATGCGCAAGGGATCGACCCGGCCGTCGAGGCCGCGGCACCACTGCACGTTCCAGGTGATGGCCTTACGGGGACCCTCCCCTTCCCGGGCCCGGGCGACGGGGTTGGGCCCCGAAACAAACCGCGAAAAAGACCCG
>QGUL01000451.1 GCA_003242425.1 Pseudomonadota bacterium
GCGGGGAGGGTGGTGGTCGGGGGGGCGAAGGGGTTGGTGCCGTGGGCCCCGGCTTGGCGGGTCCCTTGGGGGCCCCCGAACAGCAGGGTCTTGCCGGCGGGGGTGGCGTCGCGCAGCGCGCGGGGCACGTCGGCGAGCATCTTCTCGAGCCGCGGCGCGAAGGCGAGCGTCTCGTCGTGCACCTTGTCGTAGTCCACCGCCTGGGCCTTGAGCCAGTGCGTCAGGACGAAGTTGTGATAGTCCAGCACTTCGCGCAGCTTCTCGGCGAAGCGCTTGGGCTGGAAGAGGTCCTGCAGGCGGATGGCGCGGCGCGCGACCTTGTCCTCGTAGGCCGGGCCGATGCCGCGCCCGGTGGTGCCGATCTTGTCGGCGCCCTTGGCCGCTTCGCGCGCCTGGTCGACGGCGACGTGATAAGGCAGGATCAGCGTGGTCGCTTCGCTGATGTGCAGCCGCGACTCCACTTCCACGCCGAGCGCCTGCAGCTCGTCGATCTCCTGGAAGAGCGCCGTGGGCGACAGCACCACGCCGTTGCCGATGTAGCAGTTCACCCCTTCGCGCAGGATGCCCGAGGGGATGAGCCGCAAGATGGTCTTGCGCCCTTCGATCACCAGCGTGTGGCCCGCGTTGTGGCCACCCTGGAAACGCACCACGCCCGCGGCATGATCGGTCAGCCAGTCGACGATCTTGCCCTTGCCTTCGTCACCCCACTGGGTGCCCACTACGACGACGTTCTTTGCCATGCTCTTCCGAAGCCGGACCGCCCGCGCGGTCAGAGGCTCACAATCTCCCAGTTGCCGTTCTTCAACACGAGCTGCCGGTCGCAGCCCAGTTCAGCGCGCGTCTGCTCGTGGCCGGGCAGTTCGACGATCACCACCTCGCCGGCCGCCCGCAGCGCGTCGATGCGTTCGCGCAGTTTCGCATCGTCCGAATACGGCGCGAGGATGGCCTTGGCGGGCGGCGCCTCCGGCGCCAGCCGCACCCATTCGCGCAGGTCGAGCGAAAAACCGGTCGCCGGCCGCGCGCGGCCGAAGGCCTTGCCCACTTCATCGTAGCGGCCGCCCAGCGCGATGGCATTGGCCAGACCGCCATGATAGGCCGCGAACACGATCCCGCTGTGATAGTGGTAACCCCGCAAGTCCGCGAGATCGATGCCCATCGGCCCGCCGTTGGCGTTCAACACCGCTTCGAGGTCGTCCAGCGCGGCGCGCAATTCAGGATAGGCCGGCAGCGCGTTGCGCGCACGCTCCAGCACCTCCCGGCCGCCGTAGAGCTCGGGCAGCAGCAGGAAAGCCTCGCGCGAGCGCGGCTCGAGCCGTTCGACCAGGGCGCGCAGCCGCGGCCGGTCCTTGGCGCGCACCGCCTCCAGCAGTTCGGCTTCCAGTTTTTCGTCCACGCCGGCGTGCTTGGCGAGCGCCTCGAACACGCCCACGTGCGAAACGTCCAGCCGCGCGTCGCCCAGTCCGCAGGCCGCGAGCGCCGTGCGCAGCAGCCGCTGGATTTCGATGTCGGCCTCGATGCCGGCATGGCCGTAGATCTCCGCGCCGAGCTGCATGGGCTCGCGCGTGGCGGTGAAGCTGCGCGGCCGGGTGTGCAGCACGGTGCCGCAGTAGCACAGCCGCACCACGCCCTTGCGGTTGAGCAGATGTGCGTCGATGCGCGCCACCTGCGGCGTCATGTCGGCCCGCACGCCCATCATGCGGCCGGAGAGCTGATCGACGAGCTTGAAGGTGCGCAGGTCGAGGTCGCTGCCGGTGCCGGTGAGCAGCGAGTCGGTGTATTCCAGCAGCGGGGGAATCACCAGCTCGTAGCCGTGCACGCGGAACAGCTCCAGCAGGCGCGTGCGCAGCCGCTCGATGCCGAGCGCCTCGTTCGGCAGGATGTCTTCAACGTATTCGGGCAGCAGCCAGGTGCGCATCGCAACGCCTCCCGCGCGCTAGGGGCCGACGAACC
>QGUL01000452.1 GCA_003242425.1 Pseudomonadota bacterium
ATCTGCGAGAGCGCGCAGCCGGCCAGTCCCGCGATGCCCGAGCCGAGCGCGAAGGCGTAGGTGTCGACGCGCGCGGTGGGCACGCCCACGCAGCCGGCCATGGCGCGGTTCTGCGTCACGCCGCGCACGAACAGGCCCAGGCGCGTGCGAGTCAGGATGAGCCACACGGCGAGCAGCACCGCGGCCGCGAAGCCGATGATCACCACGCGGTTGTAGGGCAGCACGAGGTTGCTCATCACCTGGATGCCGCCCGACATCCACACGGGGTGCGACACCGTGACGTTCTGCGCGCCGAAGATGGTGCGCACGAGCTGGATCAGCACGAGGCTGATGCCCCAGGTGGCGAGCAGCGTCTCCAGCGGGCGGCCGTAGAGGAAGCGGATGACGCTGCGCTCCATCGCCATGCCGACGAGGGCGGAGGCGGCGAAGGCGACCGGCAGGGCGGCGAGCAGATACCAGTCGAACAGGCCGGGCAGCAAGCTCTGGAAAAGATTCTGTACGACGTAGGTGGCGTAGGCGCCGATCATGATCAGCTCGCCGTGCGCCATGTTGATCACGCCCATCAATCCGTAGGTGATTGCCAGCCCGAGCGCGGCCAGCAGCAGAATGGAACCCAGGCTGACGCCGCTGAAGATGTGGCCCAGATATTCCCCGCGCGCGAGACGCGCTTCGACTTCGCGCAGCGAAGCCTTCGCCTGTGCGCGCACCGCCTCGTCGCTTTCCACGCCGGGATCGAGTCGCACGAGCAGCAGCGCGCGCGTGCCCGGATCGTCGCTTTGTCCCAGCGCCTTGACGGCGGCCAGCCGGACGGCGGGATCCTCGTTCTCGAGCTGCATGCCGGCATGGACGAGTTCGAGCAGCTCGCGGATCTGCGCATCCTTTTCCTGCGCCAGCGCGCGCTCGACGACCGGCAGCAGGCTCGTGTCCTTGCGGTCGAGCGATTGCGCGGCTTTCAGGCGCGTCTCGCGATCCGACGCGCGAAGCTGCAGCGCCGCGATGGCCGTGCCGATGGCGCGGCGCAGCCGGTTGTTGACGGTGACGGAGGAGAGTTCGTCGGGCGGTGGCTCGACCGCGACGCCTTGCAGCGCGTCGAACACGGCGCCCTCGCGCGCGATGTAGAGCCGGCCGGTTTCGTCGGCCCGGACCTCGCCGGCGCGCAGCGCTTCGAGCAACGGAATCCACCTGCTGTCGCCGCTTGCGGCGATCGCGTTCAGGGCTTCGAGCTTCGTCCCGGAATCGCCGCCGGCGAGCGCGGCCAGCAGCGCACCGTCGCGGCCGTGCGCGGCGCCGGCCAGCAGACTCAGGCAGAGACTGCAGAGAACGAGCAGAAAGCGCATCGGATGTTCCGAGGAAAAAAGAGGGGCGCGACGACTGCGAGGAGCGTTCAGCCGCCGCGCCCCAGGCCCCCTCATTTCTCAGGTACGTCCTTCTTCTTCTCGTTGCCCGGGATGTACGGGCTCCAGGGCGTGGCGCGGATCGGCCCCTTGGTCTGCCACACGATGTCGAACTGGCCGTCGGCGCGTACTTCGCCGATGAACACGGGCTTGTGCAGGTGATGGTTGCGCTCGTCCATCTTGAGCGTGTAGCCCGAAGGCGCCTTGAAAGTCTGGCCGGCCATGGCGGCGATCATCTTGTCCACGTCGGTGGTCTTGGCTTTTTCGACCGCCTGCTTCCACATGTGGATGCCGACGTAAGTCGCTTCCATCGGATCGTTGGTGAGCGGCTTGTCGGCGCCTGGCAGGCCCTTCTTCTTCGCGTACGCGGCCCACTTCTTCTTGAACGCGTCGTTCTCCGGGCTCTTGATGGACATGAAATAGTTCCAGGCGGCGAGGTGACCGACCAGCGGCTTGGTATCGACGCCGCGCAATTCCTCCTCGCCCACGGAGAAGGCGATCACCGGCACGTCGGTGGCTTTCAGGCCCTGGTTGTCCAGTTCCTTGTAGAAGGG
>QGUL01000453.1 GCA_003242425.1 Pseudomonadota bacterium
AGGCGTTCCATCCGGTAGCGCAGCGCCCGGAAGGTGATGCCCAGCAGCTTGGCAGCGGCCGTGCGGTTGAAGCGCGTCTTGTCGAGCGCCTCCAGGATCGCCTCGCGCTCGACACGGTCCAGGTAGTCCTGCAGGGGCCACTTGGCGTTCGAGGCGGCGACGGTCTCTTCGGCGAAACGCGGCGGCGCGAGGTGAAGATCCTCCGGACGGATCTCGTCCGAAGTGGACAGTGCGACGGCGCGTTCCAGGACGTTCTCCAGTTCGCGGATGTTGCCCGGGAAGTCGTAGGCGACCAGCGCCTGCTCGGCCGCACGGCTGAGCTTCGGCACCGGTGTGCCCGCTTCGTCGGCCAGCCGCTGCAGGATCGCGCGGCTCAGCAACGGAATGTCCTCGCGACACTCGCGCAGCGACGGCATGCGCAGCTCGATCACATTCAGACGGTAGTACAGGTCCTGGCGGAACTTGCCCGCTTCCACGAGCTTGGCGAGATTCTGGTGGGTGGCGCAGATGATGCGCACGTCGACCGCGTCTTCGGTGGTCGCGCCGACCTTGCGCACGCGCTTTTCCTGGATGGCGCGCAGCAGCTTGACCTGCATCTGCAGCGGCAGCTCCGCAACCTCGTCCAGGAACAGCGTCCCGCCGTTGGCCGCCTGGAAGAAGCCGTCATGGTCGTTCTCCGCGCCCGTGAACGCGCCCTTGCGATAGCCGAAGAACTCGCTCTCCATGAGGTTCTCGGGAATCGCGCCGCAGTTGACGGGCACGAAGGGCTTGTCGCGCCGTGCGCCGTTGTGGTGGATCAACCGGGCGGCGAGCTCCTTGCCGCTGCCGGACTCGCCGGTGATGTAGACCGGCGCCTGGCTGCGGGCGAGCTTGGCGATCATCGCCTTCACGTGCTGGATCGGCGGGCTTTCGCCCAGGAGCTGATAGCCGTCGGCGGCCTTCGACTGCGCCTTCTCGGGCAGGGACAGCGCCGACTTCACCAGCGCACGCAACTGCTCGAGCGTCAGCGGCTTGCTGACATAGTCGAATGCCCCCGCCTTCAACGCGGCGACCGCGTTCTCGGTGCTGCCGTGCGCGGTGATGACCGCGACGGGCAGGTCGGTGCAATACGAGGCGATGTAGCGCACCAGCTCCAGGCCCTCGCCGTCCGGCAGCCGCATGTCCGTCAGGCAGAGCGCGAAGTTTTCCTCGCGCAGGTAGCGCAGCGCTTCTTCCAGCGTGCCCGCGCTGCGCACGTCCAGCCCCATCCGCAACAGCGTCAGCTCCAGCAGCTCGCGGATGTCTGCCTCGTCGTCGACGACGAGGATCTTGTATTCGGCGCTGCCGCGCCGGTCTCGGTTCATTGCGGTGTGTGCGGCCATACGATGCAGAAGTCCGCGCCGTTTGCGCGCTCTCGGTATTCGAGCCTCGCGCCGTTGGCGACGCAAAGCTCACGGGCGATGTAGAGCCCCAGTCCGGTGCCGGAACTATAGGTGGTAAAGAAGGGTTCGAACAACTGCGGCAGGAGGGATTTCGGCACACCGCCGCCATCGTCGAGCACGTGCAGTTCCACCCCTTCGTCGCCGGCCGTCGCCTGCAGCACCACGCTGCCCGGTTGTTGTTTGGAATGCCGCCATGCGTTGCGGACGAGGTTCCACAGCACCTGGTGGAAATGCACGCGGTCGAACTCCACTTCGACGTCCGCGGGGCCTTCGTACCTCACACCGTCCGCGGGCGCGCCGCCCTGCTCGACCCAGTCTTCGATGAAAATGCGTACGTATGCCCAGAGATTGAAACGTTCGGACTGCGCGCGGTCGCGCCGGTTGAGTTCCGGGACGTCCTGGACCATGCGCTCCAGACGGCGGGGGTGGTCGCGGTTGATCGCGTCAAGGCGCGCCGCCGCGGGGGCGGGGGTTCCCCGTTTCGCAAATCGGCCGCGTGCCCGGTCGCGGCAAGGGGATTTGGGG
>QGUL01000089.1 GCA_003242425.1 Pseudomonadota bacterium
GGTGAAGCGGTTGTCGGGCTGGTGCAGGACCGGCAACGCGAATTCGGGCGCCGGCTTGCCGATGAGCGGTCTCGGCGCTTCGCGCGGGTTGAGGTTGAGGCCGTAGAACAGGAAACCGGCGACGACGATGAAAACGCCCAGCGGAAGCAGATAACGCGACATCGTTGTTCCTATGCTGCCTCGGCCGCGGCCACGGCCGGTTCGGTTCGGCGCACGCGCACCCGGTAGCGGCGATCGGCCAGGGCGATGAAGCCGCCGAACGCCATGAGCGCGCAGCCGCCCCAGATCCAGGTGACGAAAGGCTTGCGATACACGCGCACCGCCCAGGAACCGTCGCCGATCGGCTCGCCCAGCGACACGTACAGGTCGCCGAAGATGCCCGAGTCGATCGCCGCCTCGGTCATGGGCATCTGCTGCACGGTGTAGAGCCGCTTCTGCGGATGCAGCACTTCGAACGGTTTGCCGTCGCGGCTAACCGTGACGATCCCTTCCACGCCGGTGTAGTTCGGGCCCTGCAAGTCACGCACGCCCTCGAAGCGGAAGCCGTATGCGCCGATCGTGACGGTATCCCCCGGATGCATGCGCACGTCGCGTTCGACCTCGAAGCTCTTCACCGAGGTCACGCCGACGATGAACACCGCGACGCCCAGATGCGCGAGCACCATGCCCCAGTACGCGCGCGGCTGCGCGGCGAGCCGCGCCCACAGACCGCCGCGGAAATTGCGGATGCGCTCCTTCACGCTCACGCCGGCGGTCGCAACGATCCAGAACGCGAGCAGATAACCGAAGGCCGCCATCGGCGTCCATCCGCCGCCGGCAAGCGGCGCGACGAGGGCAGTCACGATACTCACGGCGGCGGCCCAGCGTACCCGCTTCGCCAGATCGGGAATCTCGGCCTTCTTCCAGCGCGCGAGCGGGCCGACGCCCATGAGGAAGATCACCGGCGTCATCAGCGGCACGAACACCGCTTCGAAGTACGGCGGCCCGACGGAGATCTTGCCCAGCCCCAGCGCGTCGAGGAACAGCGGATAGAGCGTGCCCAGCAGCACCGTGCCCGCGGCGACGAGCAGCAGCACGTTGTTCATGAGCAGCGTCGATTCGCGCGAAACCATGTCGAAGCGCCCCCCCAGCCCGACCTTGGGCGAACGCCATGCGAACAGCGCCAGCGAGGCGCCGATCACGATGACCAGGAAGGCCAGGATGAACACGCCGCGCGCCGGATCGGTGGCGAAAGCGTGTACCGAGGTGAGCACGCCCGAGCGTACGAGGAAGGTGCCGAGCAGACTGAGCGAGAACGCGAGGATCGCGAGCAGCACCGTCCAGGCCTTGAAGCTGCCGCGCTTCTCCGTCACCGCGAGCGAATGGATCAGCGCGGTGCCGACGAGCCAGGGCATGAAGGACGCGTTTTCCACCGGGTCCCAGAACCACCAGCCGCCCCAGCCCAGTTCGTAATAGGCCCACCAGCTGCCGATGGCGATGCCGACGGTGAGAAAGCACCACGCGAGCGTCGTCCACGGACGCGACCAGCGCGCCCACGTCGCGTCCAGCTTGCCGCCAAGCAGCGCGGCGATGGCGAAGGCGAAGGCCACGGAGAAGCCCACATAGCCCATGTAGAGCATGGGCGGATGCAGCACCATGCCCGGATCCTGCAGCAGCGGATTGAGATCGCGCCCGTCCGGCGGCGCGGGCAGCAGCCGCTCGAAGGGATTGGAGGTGAGCAGCAGGAAGAGCAGAAAACCCACGCTCACCAGCCCCATCACGCCGATGACGCGCGAAATCATCTCCAGCGGCAGATGGCGCGAGAACAGCGACACGGCGCAGGTCCACATGGTGAGCATGAACACCCACAGCAGCAGCGAGCCTTCGTGCGAGCCCCAGCTCGCGGCGATGCGGTAGTGCAGCGGCAACTGCGAATTGGAGTTGGCTGCGACGTTGAGCACCGAAAAGTCGTTTTGCGCGAACGACCACGCGAGGCAGCCGAAGGCGAACGCGACGAGGACGAACTGCGCCTGCGCCGCCGGCCGCGCGAGAGTCATCCACGCGTGCACGCCGCGCGCGGCGCCGACAAGCGGAAGCACGCCCTGCGCCAGCGCCACCATGAGCGCAAGGATCAAAGCGAAATGGCCGAGTTCGGGAATCATGGGCGGACGCCCTCCTGAGCGCGGCGCATGCTCAGTTCACGCCTTGCAGCGTCCGCTGGGCCTTCTGCGCCTGCTCGATCGCGTGGGCGGCATCCGGCGGCATGTAGTTCTCGTCGTGCTTGGCGAGCACTTCGGTCGCCCGGAACAGTCCGTCCGGACCGAGTTTGCCTTGCACCACGGCGCCTTTGCCTTCTTTGAACAGGTCCGGAAGGATGCCGGTGTAGGTCACCGGAATGGAATGCGCCGTGTCCGTGATCTTGAATTCCACGCTGAGCCCGTCGGGCAGCCGCTTGAGGCTGCCCTCTTCCACCATACCGCCGATGCGGAAGGTTTTGTCGAGCGGCGCTTCCTTGGCAACCACCTGACTTGGGCTGAAGAAGAACACCAGGTTGCTCTGGAAGGCGTTCAGCACCAGTGCGACGGCCACGGCGAGCGCGGCAAGACCGCTGACGATCAGGGCAATGCGTTTATGACGGGGTTTCATGCGAGGTCGTTGTCGTATCCCCGGCGCGTGGACCACGCCTGCCGCGAATCGGCGCCGGGACGGGAATGCATTCTACCGCGACACCACCTGCCGATCCGGCTTCGCGACGCATCATGCGCACGCGCCACGGGGCGGAGGCAGCACCAGGCACCTGCCCCGGTCGGATCTTCCTGCCCGACGCGACCGCGGACGCGGCTTGCGCATCGCCCGCCGTTGCCGGCCGCATGTCTTGGACCGACACAAATCGCGGCGCGCGTCGGATGATCCCCCTCGGCGCGTAGGCTCACGAAGGCGCCTTCAGGGACTTGCATGTCTTTTCCACTGGCCAATGGTTCCATGAACCAATCCCGCCGGACTTGATCTAGATCGAATAAGCCCCGGAAGGGCTGGCTTGCCGCGCCCAACAGATCGGCATCTCGCCGCATGTAAGCATACACTTACAAGAAGCGGGTCGGTTCGGGCCTATTCCGTGCAAAAACGAAAAAGGCAGCAACCGACTTGCGATACCCTGTCGCCATCCCCATATGACTTGGCGGCACTTACCGAGTATCGGAGCGCCCGCCCAAACGGTCGCGACCGGATGGCCGGAGGGCAGGGCCTCCTCAACGAGGATAAGACCATGCCCAAGAGAACCCTCATCGTTTCCAACCGCCTGCCTGTCACCCTGACGCAGCGGGAAGACGATCGCTGGGAAGCCGCGCCCAGCAGCGGCGGCCTGGTCAGTGCGCTGGAACCGGTGCTGAAACGCTGCGGCGGCGTCTGGATCGGCTGGCCTGGTACCACCGAGTGCCCGCGGGAAGCGGCCGAACACGCCCTCGCCGCCGTCGCCAACGGCTACCGCTGCAAGCCCGTGATGCTCAGTCCCGAGGAGGTGCAGGGCTTTTACTGCGGCTTCTCGAACGAAATCATCTGGCCCCTCTTCCACGATCTGTTCACCAGCTGCAACTTCGATCCGGAGTATTGGGCCATTTACCGGCGCGTCAACCGCAAGTTCGCCGCCGTGGTCGCCCAGGAATATCGCGAAGGCGACTACGTCTGGGTCCACGACTACCACCTGATGGGCCTCGCACGCGAACTGCAACGCCTGGAAGTCGGCGCACGTACCGGCTTCTTCCTGCACATCCCCTTCCCGCCGCTGGAGATGTTCCTCAAGCTGCCGTGGCGCTTCGAGATTCTGCGCAGCCTGCTCGCCTTCGACGCGCTCGGCTTCCAGACCGCGCGCGATCAGCACAATTTCCTCGCCTGCGCTCAGGCGATGTTCGACGTGCGCATCGAAGGCAGCGGCCCGATGATGCGCCTGCGCCTGCGCGACGATGTGCTCGAAACGTGGTGCGAACCGGCGGTGACGCCCGACGCCCTGCCTAAAGTGGGCGAAACACGCGCTCCGGTGGTGCAACTGCGCGGCGAGTCCAGATTCGGCGAAGGACGCACGCAGAACCCGCCGGCGGTATCGCCTGCCCACTACGGCATGGTCGTGCCGATGCCGCGCAACAGCTTCGACGACGCTTCGTTCGGGCGCCAAGCACGCACCGTCCACGTCGGCGCGTTCCCGATCGGCATCGACTACGAGGCGATCGCAACCATGGCGGCGCGCGACGACGTCCGTGCCAAGGCTGCGGTGCTGCGCGCCGATCTCTCGCACACCCAGATCATCCTCGGCGTCGACCGGCTCGATTACACCAAGGGGCTGATCAACAAGCTGGAGGCCTTCCGCAATGCGCTGCGGCGCTATCCCGATCTGCATCAGAAGGTCACGCTGGTGCAGCACGTGGTGCCTAGCCGCAGCGACATTCCGGAATACCGCCGGCTGCGCCAGGAACTGGAACAGCGTGTGGGCGAGATCAACGGCGAGTTCACCGCTTCCGGCTGGGTACCGGTGCATTACATGTACCACTCGCTGGAGCTCGAGGATCTGGTCGCCTACTACCTCGCCGCCGACATCGCGCTCGTCACCTCGCTCAAGGACGGCATGAACCTCGTCGCCAAGGAATACTGCGCCGCCCAGATCAAGGAGAACGGCGTGCTGATCCTGAGCGAGTTCGCCGGCGCCGCCGCGCAACTGCAATGCGGCGCGCTGCTGATCAATCCGCACGACATCGCCGGCATGGCCGACTGCATCCACCAGGCGGTGCACATGCCCTTCGCCGAACGGCAGCGGCGCATGCAGCGCCTGCGCCGAGTGGTGCGCACCGAGGACGTGTACTGCTGGGCCAACGCCTTCCTCGGCACCGTCGCCACACACGAAGCGCCGCGGCTCGGCCGGCGCGAGGATTTCCGCCCGCATGTCGGACATTAGCCCCGCGCTCCCGGACGCCCTTGCGGCGTTCGACCACATCGAAGCGCGGCTGGCCGGCCGGCGCCCGCTGCTCTGCCTCGACTACGACGGCACGTTGACGCCGATCGTCGCGCGGCCGGAACTGGCCGTGCTCGATCTCGATGCGCGCGCCACGCTGGCCGAGGTCGGGCGGGTCTGTCCGACGGCCATCGTCAGCGGGCGCGCGCTGCACGACCTGCGTGAACGCGTGGGCGTACCCTGGCTCTACTACGCCGGCAACCACGGCTTCGAGATCGAAGGCAACGGCTTGCGCCTGAACGTGGGCGACGACCATCGCGCGCTCATCGCCGCGGTGCGCGACGAACTGGCGCGGCAATTGGCCGATATGCCCGGCATCCTGCTCGAGGACAAGGGCTACACCCTGTCCGTTCACTACCGCCACGCGCCGGAGCGCGTGCTGCCCGCCCTGTACTCGACGGTCGATGCACTGCTCGCCGACCGTCCCCAGCTCGCCGGACGCACGGGCAAGAAAGTGTTCGAGATCCGGCCTGCCGTCGACTGGCACAAGGGGCGCGCCGTGCAGTGGCTGCGCGAACGCATCGAAGGGGATTTGCTGCCGGTGTTCATCGGCGACGACCTCACCGACGAGGATGCTTTTCAGGCGATCGCCCAAGACGGCATAGGCGTGCTGGTGAGCGACACGCCGCGCACGACCCGGGCGCATTACCGCGTGCCCGATGTGGAAGCCGTCTATCGGCTCATTGCGCAAGTCGGCGCGCTGGCGTCACGAACGCCGGCACGTGCAGCTGCCGGTTGACGCTGACCGAAGACCCTACAAGCGGCGTAAGAGCTCGTACAGCGCCGGCCGAGGGCGCTCGTAGCCGCGCGTGCCGCCCTCGTCGCGCATCTGCCGCTCCGACCGCGCCTGCTCGACCACCTCGCCGGGCGACAGACCGAAAGCCTCGCGGAACAGCCGGTTGAAGTGACTCTGGCTGCTGAATCCCCAGCGCAGCGCGATATCGCCGATGCGCTTGGGCCGGTTGTCGTCCCGGCTCAGCTCCTGCCAGCAACGATTGAGGCGCGCATCGCGGATATACGCCGCCACGCCGCCGAACGGCTGGAACAACCGGTACAACTGCGCGCGCGAGCAGCCGAAGCGCTTGCAAAGCAGCTCCGGCGTCAACGGCTCGGGCAGATGCTGCGCGATATAGGCGCGTATCGCTTCCCGCGAAACCTGTTCCGGCATCGCACCCACGGACTCGGCGGGCATCGCCGTGAACGCGCCGACGATGGAACTCAGCAGCAGATGGTTGATGTGCTCGCATTCCCCGGCGCGCGCGCGCGGCAACTGCTGCCAGATCGTGTACAAATGATTGGCGAGAACGCGTCCCAGCGCGGTCTCGCCGCGCAACACGCTGCCGTAGGACAGGCGTTCCGGATTGATGTAAGGGTAGATCTGCTCGCGCGGGATGACGACCGACAGCGCGTTGGATGCCTGCGCGCGCGTCTCCAGTTCGCGGCCCAGGTCCAGCAGGCTGATGTCGCCCGGACGCACCCTGATCTCGCGATAACCGTTGTGTCCGATGTAGCCGCCTTCCAGATAGAGCTGCACCAGCAGGTGCTCCCCCTTGTCTGTCGCGCCGTGCCGGCGGTCGCGCTGAAAACGCAAGGGCGAGAAGGCGCTCATCGCCATCACGATGTGCCGCAGATCGTAGCTCTCCACCCGGGCATGGAACTGTTCGGGCGGCTGGTCGGTAATGGACTCGAACAGCGGCAGCACGGTTTCGCGCCACACGTCGAAGCGGTCGGGTGCCGGCAGGAGCTCGAAGTCGAACAGCGCGTGCGACAGTGCCCGATCGTCCGACCATAGCTGTGTGCGTTCACGAGGGCGCGATTGTTCGGGAGAGGTCGGCATGGGATTCGCGAACCGTTGCTCGCGCTTAGCATAGCTCACACGCCGGTTACGTGACTAGGCAAGGAAGTGTGCACTCTGGCACACGAACGATGCGGGAGATCGAACGCGCCCCGTGCCCGCGCGGCGGACGGGGCGCATGCCGTTCAGAAGCGCATCGCAAGGCCGACGCCCAGGAGGCGCCGGTCGTACGGAAAGGCGCGGAGGTTCGAGGGTTTGTCGATAAGGGTGAACCCCTTTTCCTTTAACAATCATAAGCTGCCGAAAAAAAAGAAAAGTATAATTCGGAGTAGG
>QGUL01000454.1 GCA_003242425.1 Pseudomonadota bacterium
CGGCGGAACTCGCGTGAGCGCCGTTCCATGAGTTTGTCGTCTAGCCATAGCAGGCCCTGAAAGATGATGACCCACCCTATCCCGACGAGGACGGGGAACCAGAAATCCATGGCCCTCACACCCCCGTCGACCCAAACCCTCCGGCCCCGCGCTCGCTCGGCGGCAGCTCCTCCACCTCCACCAGCGTCACGCGAGGCACCTGCTGGAACACCAGCTGCGCGATGCGGTCGCCGCGATGAATGGTGAACGACTCATACCCTAGGTTGATGAGGATGACCCCGATCTCCCCGCGATAGTCGGCGTCGATGGTGCCCGGCGAGTTGAGGCATGTGATCCCGTGCTTGAGGGCCAGGCCGCTGCGGGGGCGCACCTGGGCCTCCAGTCCTTCGGGCATGGCGATGGCTATGCCCGTCGGGATCAGCGCGCGCTCGCCGGGGTAAAGCGTCACCGACTCCTTGACTGCGGCCCGCAGGTCGAAGCCGCTGGCTCCGGCGGTCATCGCCTCCGGCAGCGGGAGGTCGTCGTTTCCGGGTAGGCGTCGAACGAGCACTTTCATCCCCACGTCCCAGACACCTCCACCGGTTCTCCCACGACCTTGCCTACGAGCGTGGTCGTGTCGATCGGAGACCCGTATGCATCCCGCGGCTTTTTTCCACCAGCAGACAACCTTGCGTATTCGTACTCCGGCTCCAAGCGCATCGGATTGGCATACCAGACATTCCGCCTAATCAACACGACATCACCCTTTCGCAGGCTTCTCGGTGGAACTTGCACCACTTGCATCAGATACGCGTACCCGTCCGCGTCGTTGTGAATCCGCTCAGCTACCACCCAGCTCTTGCAAAACCCGCATTGATACAACGAAATCTTGTGCCGTGGATCCGGCAGGGCAAGCCGCCCATCGCATCCCGTCGTCAAGCAGGGCAACGTCGGCGGGTCTTTCCACAACGCCATGCTCTATCGCCTCCAAACGGCCCTAGAATCGTTTTTTTGTGTGCGGGGTATATCAAACTATTACCCTGCACCGAAAACGGCTGAGAGAGGCATTTACGCGCGTCTCAGAGCCATCCACGCTCGCGTTTGGCCAGGTCTTCCGGCCATAGCGCCTCTCGATAAAGCCCCCAATCCACAACGATGTACCGGTCGCAGACGTATACCACGCGGCCTTCTGTTATTCCGCGGCGAGTCCACCCGTATCCACGCCGACGGTACAGCGGCACACGGATCACATCGCCGACTTTCATGCTTTCTCCCCTCCGCTTTCCAGCGTGATGACGACTTCCCGGGTGTCTCGCATTATGCGAAACCCCGTCACCCGCCGGTCCCTTGGGTACCGCTCTAGCTGGCTGGCCAGGCTCCGCAGCGCCACCGCCATCGTGCCGGCGGTTTCGTGCTCGCTCAGCTTGACGCGGGCGATGTTGTCCGGCTGGTCGGCGGCGAGCCGCGGGCGGGCGTCAGATGGCCTCCGCGCCACGGTGCACCACCCCCTCGAACTCCTCCAGGCCCTCGCGGATCACCTCCGGGTCGACGCCCGGCAGCATCCGGCACAGGTACGCGAACCGTTCGGTCGACGTGAGATAGTCCAGGTGGGGGCGGAACAGCTTGCACAGCTCGTAAACCAGCCAGGGAGATCGCTCGCCGCTTTGCAGCCGCCGAATCAGCACGTCCGCGACTCCTGCCCTCACGCCTCATCCCTCCTCGCAACGTCCATGAACCGCCCGCACGACTTGTCGAACAGCAACTGCACCTTACCCACCGGCCCGTTCCTGTGCTTGGCGACGTCGACTTCCACGATCACCTTGCTCTCGCCTTTCGGCTCGTAGTAGTCCTCGCGATAGAGGAATAGCACCACGTCCGCCGTCTGCTCGATCTCTCCGCTCTCGCGGAGATCGGACAGCATCGGCCGCTTGTCCTGTCGATGCTCGACGGCCCGGTTCA
>QGUL01000090.1 GCA_003242425.1 Pseudomonadota bacterium
GGTATTGCTGTTCAACACCGCGCTGACAGCGACTACACTTGCGCTCTTGAAGCGCGGATACAAACTACGGCACTAGAGCGAGGACACCATGGTTCGCCCCGAGGACGTACAGCGTTACATCGAGCAGGGCATGAACTGCGATCTCGTGCGCGTGATCGGCGACGGCCATCATTTCGAGGCCGTCATCGTCAGCGGCGAGTTCCGCGGCAAGAACAAGGTGCAGCAGCACCAGCTCGTCTACAAGGCGCTCGGGGATCGCATGCGCGCGGAAATCCACGCGCTGTCGATGCAGACCTTCACGCCCGAGGAATGGGCGGCGCGTGGATAAGCTGGCGATACAGGGCGGCGTTCCGCTCGAAGGCGAGGTGCGCATCTCCGGCGCCAAGAACGCGGCGCTGCCGCTGATGTGCGCCGCGCTGCTCACCACCGAGCCGCTGCGCCTCACCAACGTTCCCCATCTGCGCGACGTCGCCACCATGCTGCGCCTGCTGGGCGACATGGGCGTGGACGTCACGATGGACGACCGCCAGGGCATCACGCTCGATGCCTCGGCGTTGAACAACCCGGTCGCGCCCTACGACCTGGTCAAGACCATGCGCGCCTCGATCCTGGTGCTCGGTCCGCTGGTGGCGCGCTACGGCCGCGCGCGCGTCTCCCTGCCCGGCGGCTGCGCCATCGGCCAGCGTCCGGTCGACCAGCACATCAAGGGGCTGCAGGCCATGGGCGCGCAGATTCACGTCGAGCACGGCTATATCCACGCCACCGCGCCGCGGCTCAGAGGCACCCGGCTGCTCATGGACGTGGTGACCGTGACGGGCACCGAGAACCTGATGATGGCCGCCGCGCTTGCGGAAGGCACCACCGTACTGGAGAACGCCGCGCGCGAACCGGAAGTGGTGGATCTTGCCAACTGCCTGAACGCCATGGGGGCCAGGATCAGCGGCGCCGGCACGGACGTGATCACCATCGAAGGCGTGGATGCGCTGCACGGTGCGCAGCACCGCATCATGCCGGACCGGATCGAGACCGGCACTTTCCTGGTGGCGGCGGCCGCCACGGGCGGCGCGGTCATGCTGCGCGACGCGGATGCCTCCATCCTCGACGCGGTGATCGAAAAACTGCGCGAAGCGGGGGCGCAGATCCAGGTGGAGGACGGCGCGATCCGTCTGGAGATGCGCGAGCGTCCGCGGGCGGTCAACCTCCGCACCGCGCCCTACCCGGCCTTCCCCACCGACATGCAGGCCCAGTTCATGGCGCTCGACGCCATCGCCGAGGGCACCGGCGTGATCACCGAAACCATTTTCGAGAACCGCTTCATGCACGCGCAGGAACTGCGCCGGCTGGGGGCGGACATCGAAATCAGCGGCAACACCGCCGTCGTGCGCGGGGTGCGGCGGCTGGAAGGGGCCACGGTCATGGCGACCGACCTGCGCGCCTCGGCCAGCCTGGTCATCGCCGGCCTTGTGGCCAACGGCGAAACCCTGATCGACCGCATCTATCATCTGGACCGCGGCTACGAGGCCATCGAGGAGAAGCTTTCACGGCTGGGGGCGCGCATCCGCCGCGTGCGCTAGCGGCCGAAGCGCTGCACCGGCCGGCGTTTCGAGTAGAATCCGTACTTTAGATGCGGGCGGCCGGCCGGCCGCCCGGACCTGTACACCGTGTCCGGCATTACCATCGCCCTATCCAAGGGCCGCATTTTCGACGAGACGGCGCCGCTGCTCGCCGCAGCCGGGATCGCTCCGCTGGAGAATCCCGAGACCTCGCGCAAGCTCATCATCGGCACCAACCGCCCAGACGTGCGGCTCATCATCGTGCGCGCCTCCGATACGCCGACCTACGTCCAGTACGGCGCGGCCGATCTCGGCATCGCGGGCAAGGACGTGCTGCTCGAGCACGGCGGCGAGGGCCTCTACCAGCCCATCGATCTGCAGATCGCCAAGTGCCGCATGATGGTCGCGGTGCCGGAGGGCTTCGACTACGAATCGGCGGTGCGCAAGGGCGCCCGCCTGCGGGTGGCAACCAAGTACCTGCGCATCGCGCGCGAACACTTCGCCGCCAAGGGCGTGCACGTCGATCTCATCAAGCTCTACGGCTCGATGGAGCTGGCGCCGCTGGTGGGGCTGGCCGACGTCATCGTCGATCTGGTCAGCACCGGCAACACGCTGCGGGCGAACAACCTGCGCGCGGTGGAGGAGATCATGCCCATCAGTGCCCGGCTGATCGTCAACCAGGCTGCGCTGAAGCTCAAACACGCGCTGCTGCAGCCGGTGATCGAAGCCTTCGAATCGGCGGTAAGTTCCCATGCCTGAAATCAAACGCCTGAGCACCACCCAACCGGATTTCGATGCGCAGCTCGCCGCGCTCACCGCGCTGGAGGCGGCGCAGGACGAGCAGGTGGAACGCGCCGTGGCGCAGATCCTCGACGACGTGCGCCGGCGCGGCGACGCGGCGGTGCTCGACTACACCGCGCGCTTTGACCGCGTGCAGGCCGCCACGGTGGCCGAACTGGAAATCCCGCGCGCCGAGCTGGAAGCGGCGTTGCAACGCCTGCCCGCCGCGCAGCGCGAGGCGCTCGAACAGGCGGCCGAGCGCATCCGCCGTTACCACGAACGCCAGCGGCAGGAGTCCTGGACCTATACCGAGGCCGACGGCACCGTGCTCGGCCAGCAGGTGACACCGCTCGACCGCGCCGGGTTGTACGTGCCGGGCGGCAAGGCGGCCTATCCCTCCTCGGTGCTCATGAACGCGCTGCCGGCGAAGGTCGCGGGCGTCGGCGAGCTCATCATGGTCGTGCCCACGCCCGGCGGCGAAAGGAACGAGCTCGTGTTCGCCGCCGCGGCGATCTGCGGCGTCGATCGCGTCTATGCCATCGGCGGCGCGCAGGCCGTGGGCGCGCTCGCCTACGGCACCGAGACCATTCCGCAGGTGGACAAGATCGTCGGCCCGGGCAATGCCTATGTCGCCGCCGCCAAGCGCCGGGTATTCGGCACCGTGGGCATCGACATGGTGGCCGGTCCCTCGGAAATCCTGGTGCTGTGCGACGGCAAGACCGATCCGGACTGGATCGCGATGGATCTCTTCTCGCAGGCCGAGCACGACGAAGTCGCGCAGGCGATTCTCATCTCGCCGGACGCGGACTTCCTCGACCGCGTGGCGGCGAGCATCGACAAGCTGCTGCCCGGGATGCCGCGCAAGGCGGTGATCGAAACCTCGTTGCGCAACCGCGGCGCCCTGATCCTGGTGCGCGATCTGGACGAGGCTTGCGAAATCGCCAACCGCATCGCCCCCGAGCACCTCGAGCTCTCGGTCGAGGAGCCGGAGCGCTGGGCGCCGAAGATCCGCCACGCCGGCGCGATCTTCATGGGACGCTACACCTCCGAGTCGCTGGGCGACTATTGCGCCGGGCCCAACCACGTGCTGCCCACCTCGCGCACCGCGCGCTTTTCCTCGCCGCTTGGCGTGTACGACTTCCAGAAGCGTTCGAGCCTCATCAAGGTGTCGCGCGCCGGCGCCGAGACGCTGGGCCGCATCGCCTCGACGCTGGCCTACGGCGAGGGGCTGCCCGCGCACGCCCGCTCGGCCGAATACCGCTTCCAGGGGCAATGATGGGCGCAAGCCCCAAGAGCCCGCAGGCGCTGGTGCGCGAGGAGATCCTCGCACTCAAGGCCTATCACGTCGCGCCGGCCGCCGGCATGGTCAAGCTGGACGCGATGGAGAATCCCTACGGCCTGCCGGAGGACCTGCGTGCGGAAATCGGCGAGCTCGCCGCTTCCACCGCGCTGAACCGCTATCCCGATCCCACCGCGCCCGCGCTGCGCGAACGGCTGCGCGCCGCCTTCGACATTCCGGCCGAATGCGAGCTGCTGCTCGGCAACGGCTCGGACGAGATCATCACCATGGTGACTCAGACGCTGGCGCGTCCCGGCGCGGTGATGCTGGCGCCCGAGCCCTCCTTCGCGATGTACCGCATGAACGCGATCTATTCGCGCATGCGCTACGTCGGCGTGCCGCTCAAGCGGGATTTCGGTCTCGACACCGGGGCGTTTCTCGCGGCGATCGAGGAACACCGGCCCGCGCTGGTTTTCATCGCCTATCCCAACAACCCCACGGGCAATCTGTTCCCCGAGCGCGATGTCGAGGCGATCATCGAGGCGGCGCCGGGTTTCGTGGTGATCGACGAGGCCTATCACGCCTTCGCCGGCAAGTCGTTCATGGACCGCTTGGCGCGTTACCCCAATCTCATGGTGATGCGCACGGTGTCCAAGCTCGGACTGGCCGGCATCCGTCTGGGCTATGCGGCGGCGCGGCCGGAATGGATTCGGGAGTTCGACAAACTGCGGCCGCCCTACAACGTCAACGTCCTGACGCAGGCCGTCGCCGCGCGCATGCTGGAGCGGCTGGAGGTGCTGGAGGCCCAGGCGGCGCAGATCCGCGCCGACCGTGCGCAGCTCGCGGAGGATCTGCGCCGGCTGCCTGCCATCGAGGTGTATCCCAGCGAAGCGAACTTTATACTGGCGCGTGTGCCGGACGCCGACGCCCTCTATCGCGGGCTGGAAGCGCGCAAGGTGCTGGTGCGCAACCTGCACGGCAGCCATCCGCTGCTCGAGAACTGCCTGCGCTTCACCGTCGGGACGCCGCAGGAGAACGGACTATTGCTGGCGGCGCTGCGCGCATGCCTGGAGGACCGGGAAGCCTGAACATGAGAACCGCTCAAGTCACTCGCAACACCACCGAGACGCAGGTGAGCGTCTCCATCAATCTCGACGGCACGGGCCGCGGCAGCATCGATACGGGCGTGCCCTTCCTCGATCACATGCTCGACCAGATCGTCCGCCACGGGCTGATCGATCTCGATATCAAGGCCAAGGGTGATCTGCACATCGACGCGCACCACACCGTCGAGGATGTGGGCATCACGCTCGGGCAGGCTTTTGCCAAGGCGGTGGGCGACAAGAAGGGGCTGCGCCGCTTCGGTCACGCCTACGTGCCGCTCGACGAGGCGCTGTCGCGCGTGGTGGTCGACCTCTCGGGCCGTCCCGGACTGGAATTCCACGTCGAATTCACCCGCCCGCTGATCGGCGAGTTCGACGTCGACCTGACGCGCGAATTCTTCCAGGGCTTCGTCAACCACGCTCTGGTGACCCTGCACATCGACAACCTGCGCGGCATCAACGCGCATCACCAGTGCGAGACGGTGTTCAAGGCCTTCGCCCGCGCATTGCGCATGGCGGTGGAGATCGATCCACGCGCGGCGGAGGCGATTCCTTCCACTAAGGGCACGCTGAGCATTTGAGCCGCAGCGGGAGAGCACCGAGCGCCAGAGGCCTGAAATGAGCATCATCGCGGTTGTGGACTACGGCATGGGCAATCTGCGCTCGGTGTCCAAGGCCATCGAGCACGTGGCGCCCGGGGCCCGGGTGCGGGTCACCAGCGATCCGGCAGAGATCCTCGCGGCCGGGCGCGTGGTGTTCCCGGGACAGGGCGCGATGCGCGACTGCATGCGAGAAATGGACGCGCATGGTCTGCGAGCGGCGCTGCTCGAGGCGGCGCGCAGCAAGCCCTTCCTCGGCATCTGCCTCGGGCTGCAGATGCTGTTCGAGCACAGCGAGGAGGGCGACGTCGAGGGGCTGGCGATTCTGCCCGGGCGCGTGCGGCGCTTCCCGGAGGCGCGCATGCGCGCCGAGCGGCTCAAGGTCCCGCACATGGGCTGGAACAACGTGCACCAGGCGAGGGAGCACGCACTATGGCAGGGCATCCCGGACGGCGCGCGCTTCTATTTCGTCCACAGTTATTACGTGGAGCCCGCGGACCCCGCGCTGGTCTGCGGCACCGCGGAGTACGCCTTTCCCTTTACCTGTGCGGTAGGCCGGGATAACATTTTTGCGGTCCAGTTCCACCCCGAAAAAAGCCAAACGGCCGGGTTGCGGTTGCTGTCGAACTTCGTGTCCTGGAAACCCTGAGACCGAACAGCTCAAGACGCTGCGCACCGAGACGCTTTCATAAACAACCCACGCGATTCCGACGCGATGGTCATCATTCCTGCGATTGATCTCAAAGACGGCCGTTGTGTGCGCCTGCGGCAGGGCGACATGAACGAAGCCACCGTTTTTTCCGAAGACCCCGTCGGCATGGCGCGGCACTGGCTCGAACTGGGCGCGCGGCGGCTGCACGTCGTCGATCTCAACGGCGCCGTGTCCGGCAAGCCGAAGAACGAAGGGGTGATCCGCGAGATCATCGAGGAAGTGGGCGAGGACCTGCCCGTGCAGCTCGGCGGCGGCATCCGCGATCTGGATACCATCGAGCGCTACATCGACTGTGGCGTGAGCTACGTCGTCATCGGCACCGCGGCGGTCAAGAACCCGGGCTTCCTCAAGGACGCCTGCACCGCATTCCAGGGCCACATCATCGTCGCGCTCGACGCCAAGGACGGCAAGGTGGCGGTCGAAGGCTGGTCGAAGATGACGCGCCACGACGTGGTCGATCTGGCGAAGAAGTTCGAGGACTACGGCGTGGAGGCGATCCTCTACACCGACATCGGCCGCGACGGCATGCTCTCCGGGGTCAACGTCGAGGCCACCGTCGCGCTGGCGCAGCAGCTGCGCATCCCGGTCATCGCCAGCGGCGGGCTGAACGGCCTGGACGACGTCCGGGCGCTGTGCGCCGTGGAGCAGGAGGGCGTGATGGGCGTGATCGCCGGACGCGCCATCTACGAAGGCACGCTGGATTTCAAGGCGGCGCAGGCGCTGGCCGACGAACTCACCGGCGAAGGCGAAGGAGCGTAAGCCGCACAGGCGCGCTTCCCCGCACATGAGCCTCGCCAAACGCATCATTCCCTGTCTCGACGTCACCGCCGGCCGGGTCGTCAAGGGCGTCAATTTCGTCGGCTTGCGCGATGCCGGCGATCCGGTGGAGATCGCACGGCGCTACGACGAACAGGGCGCCGACGAGCTCTGCTTTCTCGACATCACCGCCAGTTCCGACGACCGCGACATCATCCTGCACGTGATCGAGGAGGTCGCGGCGCAGGTGTTCATTCCCCTCACGGTCGGCGGCGGGGTGCGCAAGGTGGAAGACGTGCG
>QGUL01000455.1 GCA_003242425.1 Pseudomonadota bacterium
GAACCCGCGCGAGGCCGCCGCGCGCACCAGCAGCGCATCGAACGGCTGCCAGCGCAGGCTGGCCTTGGGCGAGAACGCCTCGCCGAAGTCGCTGTAGTGGTCGCCGCGCCCGGCCAGCTGCAGCTCGAGGCGCTCGCGCAGCGGCAAGTTGACCTCGGCATAGACCGCGGCGACCTCGCGCCCGCCGTTCACCGCGGCGATCGCCGGGCGGATCTGCAGCCCGGCGTCGATCTGCCACGGGTTGCGCGAGACAAGCTCCTCGCGGCGCCATTCCACACCCGCGGCGAAGCCCAGCGGACCGGCCGGCAACGTCCCGATCCGGCCGATGATGCGGGCGTCCACGCCCGCCAGCCGCGAATCCGCCGGCCGCAGCGTGCCCAGGTTGATCGCATCGAGCACGGACTGCGGCGTCGCCGCCGGGTCGTGCAGGTTGTAGCTGCCATCGGCCAGGGCGTCGAACAGCGCCCAGCGGTTTGCGAAGCCGCCCGCGACGCGCTCCTTCTCCCTGCTGCGCGCCAGGAACGCGGCGGTTTCCCAGTCCCACTCCCCTGCGCGCCCGCGCACGCCGCCGAGCACGCGGTGGGCATAGGACCGGTTGGTCTTGATCGACCGGCCGAGGTTGAAGAACGTGTACTCGATCGGCACGTCCTCGCCGTACGGGTTGTACGGGTTGGCCGCCGGCAGGATCGCCGGCACCGGCTCGGCCAGCCCGGTCTGCGCGTTGAGCGCGAAGCGGCCGCCTTCCAGCGTGAAGAACGGGCTGCTGCCGAACCACGAGGTGCCGCGCAGGTAGCTGTAGAGCAGCTCGCCGAAAGCCTCCACGTTGTCGCCGATGCGGTACGTGGCGTTGACATAGCCCTGCACGCGTTCGGTCGCCGGGATCAGCGTGGTGTAGTCGGCCAGGTTGAAGGCGCAGGTGTCGCCCGGCAGGCCATCGATCGGCGCACTGGGCACCAGCACGGTGCCGTCCGGGCAGTTGCCGTCCGCATCGAGGAGCGGCACCGACACGCCGCCGACCAAGAACCTCGCGCCCTTGGCCGACCAGCCGTTCCAGCGCCCGCCCGGCAGCCCGGTGTAGATGCCGGAACGGGTCAGCCTGCGCTGGGTCTGGTCCAGCCGGTCGCGGTCGTAATAGTCGAGGCTGTAGAGCACGTTGTAGCCGTCGGCCCCGATGTCGCCGAAGCCGCCGATCAGCCTGGCCTGGCGCTCGTCCAGCCCACCCTCGTCCGATGTGCCAAGCCGGCCACCGACATCCAGTCCCTGGAAATCCTGCCGGGTGATGATGTTGACCACGCCGGCCACCGCGTCCGAGCCGTACACCGCCGAGGCGCCGTCCTTGAGCACCTCGATCCGCTCCACCGCCACCAGCGGCAGCGCGTTGAGGTTGACGAAGGTGTCGGACAGGCCGCCCGACGGGAACCCGTAGTTCGCCAGCCGCCGGCCGTTGAGCAGCACCAGCGTGTTCTTCTGCGACAGCCCGCGCAGGCCGATGCCGGCCGAGCCGGAGGCCCAGCCGCTGTTGCTGGTCTCGTTGGTGGCGTTGCCGGTGTTGGCCGAGATCGAGCGCAGCAGGTCGGCCACCGTGGCCTTGCCGCTGACCTCCAGCTGCTCGCGGCCAATCACCTGGACCGGGTTCGGCCCCTCGGCATCGGCGCGGCGCAGGTTCGAGCCGGTCACCACCACGGTGGCCAGGGTCCGGCTTTCGGCGGCGGCACCGGAGGCCTCGGCGGGTTCCGGTTCTGCCCCGGCGGGCAGGCCCGGGGGCAGGGGGGGCAAAGGCGCCACCCCGGCGGCCAGGAGAGAGATGCGTGGCATGGCAGGGAGGGAGCAACGACGTGGGAACCCTATTCAGCCATCGCCGTCCCGCCGCGTGAAATGAAGGATCGTTATGTCGTCATGACCGTTCCGTCATGAGGACTCCGCTGTTCCTCAC
>QGUL01000456.1 GCA_003242425.1 Pseudomonadota bacterium
ATGCCGGGCAGGCCCGCGGCGCAACTCGCGCTCGCGCAATTGCGGGGCGCGCCGGGACAGGTGATGTTGTCGCTTGCCGCCATCGTCGCCAGCGTGAGCCTGTTCGTGTCGATGGCGATCATGGTGCATTCCTTCCGAGTCTCGCTGGCCGAATGGCTCGATCAGGTGTTGCCGGCCGACCTCTATGTGCGCGTCTCGGCGGGGAGCGACACGGCCTATCTCACGCCTGCCGAGCAGGCGCGGCTGGCCGCATTGCCGGACGTGCGCGCGGTGGAATTCGTGCGCGCGCTGCCGCTGCTGATCGATCCCGACCGTCCCCCGGTCACGCTGCTTGCACGCGATATTGACGCGGCCGAACCCGAACGCCGGCTCGCGTTGGTGGAACGCGCGCCCGACGCACCGGACGGGTTGCCGCCGGCCTGGGTGAGCGAAGCGGTAGCGGCGGTGTACGGCTACGCGCCCGGCGCGCGGATCGAACTGCCCATTGCAGGCAGCCCGCGCGCGTTCCGGGTCGCCGGTGTGTGGCGCGACTATGCGCGGCAGCACGGCGCGATCGTGATCGAACGCGAACGCTATCTTGCGCTCACGGGCGACGGCAACGCCAACGAAGCGGCAGTATGGCGCGAGCAGCGGGCCGATGCGGATGCTTTGCGGCAATCCATCCTCGCGCTCTACGGCGCAGCGCGCGTCACCGTGTCGAGCGCAGGCGAACTGCGGGCGTTGTCACTGCGCATCTTCGATCGCACCTTCGCCGTCACCTATGCGCTCGAAGCGGTGGCTTTGCTGATCGGGCTCAGCGCGCTTTCGGCGAGCTTCGGCGCCTGGGTGCTGTTGCGCCGGCGCGAGTTCGGCATGCTGCGGCACGTGGGCATGACGCGCCGGCAGATCGGCGCCATGCTGGCGATCGAAGGCGCGCTCGTGAGCGGGCTCGGCGTGATCGCGGGCATGCTGCTCGGCGTGCTCGTCAGCGCCGTGCTGGTCCACGTCGTCAACCGTCAGGCCTTCCACTGGAGCATGGACATGCATCTGCCTTGGCTGCCGCTTGCCGCGTTCGCGGCGGTGCTGCTCGGTTTGGCGGCGCTCACGGCACGCTACGCCGCGCGCAGCGCCGCCGGTACCGAAGTGGTCCGCGCGGTGCGGGAGGACTGGTGATGCGCCGGCGCAGTTTCCTCGCTTGGCTGGGGCTGGCGATGTGCATGCCGCCGCGCGTACGGGCGGTGGAATATCCCGCGGTCACGCCGCGCGCATTGCGGTTCCCTTTCGATCACGGTGCGCATCCGCTGTTCCGCACCGAGTGGTGGTACATCACCGGGTGGCTGGGCGAAGCGCGCGGGTTTCAGATCACCTTCTTCCGCCACCGGCCCGGCGTGGCGGAAGACACTCCCAGCGCCTTCGCGCCGGTGCAATTGATATTCGCCCACGCGGCGGTGTCCGATCCCGCGCGCGGCGCCCTGCTGCACGATCAACGCATCGCCCGGGCGGGCTTCGGCCTCGCCGGCGCGCGCGAAGGCGACACCGAAGTGTGGATCGACGACTGGCGGCTCGTGCGCGGCGAAGACGGTTATCGCGGGCGCATCGCCGCGGCGGAATTCGCCTTCGATCTACGGTTCCTGCCCACTCAGCCCATCCTGCTGCAAGGGGAGGCGGGCGTATCGCGCAAGGGACCGCGGCGCGAGGAGGCGAGCTACTACTACAGTCGGCCGCATCTGGCCGTGCAGGGCGAACTGCAACTGGCCGGCCGGCGCGAGACGGTGCGCGGCCATGCCTGGCTCGATCACGAATGGTCCACCGAATATCTCGCCGCGGAGGCGGCGGGCTGGGATTGGACGGGCCTTAATCTCGACGACGGCGCGGCGCTCATGGCGTTCCGCATCCGCGCCAAGGACGGTTCGGTGGCCGGGGCGGGCGGCGCTAACGCGAAGCGCAGGGCC
>QGUL01000457.1 GCA_003242425.1 Pseudomonadota bacterium
GCCTCCAGCCGGCCCCAGTCGAAACCGCGTTCGACGTTCAGCACCTGGCGCTGCGTGAAACCGGCGGCCCGCGCCGCCGGTTTCACGCAGCGCCAGGTGCTGAACGTCGAACGCGGTTTCGACTGGGGCCGGCTGGAGGCCTGCGCCGCGTCGATGTCGCTGTTCGGCGACCGCACGCTGATCGAGCTGCGCATTCCGGGCGGCAAACCCGGGACGGAGGGCGCCGCGGCCATCGAAGCCCATTGCCGCACGGCCTCGCCCGACGTGCTGACGCTGGTCACTTTGCCGCGGCTGGACCGCAAGACGCAGGCGAGCGGCTGGTTCGCGGCGCTCGAACGCGCCGGCGTGGTGGTCGATGTCTACGGTGTGGACCGCCGCCAGCTGCCGCAATGGATCGCGCAACGGCTTGCGCGCCAGAAGCAGCGCGCGAGCGCCGAAGCGCTCGCCTTCATCGCCGAATGCGTGGAAGGCAATCTGCTCGCCGCCCACCAGGAAATCCAGAAGCTCGGCCTGCTCTATCCCGAAGGCGAACTGGGTTTCGAGCAGGTGCGCGCGGCCGTGCTCGACGTGGCGCGCTTCGACGTCTATCAGCTCTCCGAGGCCCTGCTGGCCGGCGATCTGCGGCGGCTGGCACGCGTACTGGACGGTCTGGAAGGCGAGGGCGAAGCGCCCAACCGGGTGCTGTGGGTGATGAGCGAAGACATCCGCGCGGTGCTGCGGGTGCAGGCGGCACAGGCCGCGGGCCGTCCCTTGCAGGACGTCTTTCGCGAATACCGCATCTGGGGCGAGCCGCGCCAACGCGCAATCGCCGCCGCCGCGCGCCGCCTCGCCCCGGAACGGTTGCAGGGCGCGTTGCAAAAAGCCGCGCACATCGACCGCCTGATCAAGGGCCTGGGCAAAGGCGATCCCTGGGACGAATTGCTGGAACTGGGCCGCCAGCTCGCTTAAGTCCTTCCCGGCCCGCTAGAATGCCGCACATGGACGTCAAACAATACATGCAGCAGCTCGGCCGGCAGGCGCTCGCCGCCGCGCGCCTCCTCGCCCGCGCCGATACCGAAACCAAGAACCGCGCCCTGCACGCCATCGCGCGCGCCTTGCGCGAACAAGCGCCTGCCTTGCTCGAAGCCAACGCCGCCGACGTCGAAGCCGCGCGCAGCGGCGGCGCGGACGCCGCGTTCATCGACCGGCTCACGCTGACGCCGAAAAGCATCGAGGCGATGGCGCAAGGCCTGGAACAGGTCGCCGCGCTGCCCGATCCCATCGGCGTCATCACCGATCTGCAGCAACGACCCTCCGGCATCCGGGTGGGCCGCATGCGCGTGCCGCTCGGCGTCATCGGCATCATTTACGAATCGCGCCCCAACGTCACGGCGGACGCGGCGGCGCTGTGCCTCAAGTCGGGCAATGCCGCCATCCTGCGCGGCGGCTCGGAGTCGGTGCGCTCGAACATGGCGATCGCCGCCTGCGTGCGCGAAGGCCTGCGCGAGGCGGGACTGCCGGAAACGGCCGTGCAGATCGTCGAGACGCCCGACCGCGCGGCGGTGGGCGAGCTGCTGACGATGAAGGAATACGTGGACATCATCGTGCCGCGCGGCGGCAAGTCGCTCATCGAGCGCATCATGAACGAGTCGCGCATCCCGATGATCAAACACCTCGACGGCGTCTGCCACGTCTACATCGACGACAAGGCGGACATCGACAAGGCGATCCGCATCGCCGACAACGCCAAGACGCAGCGTTACGGCACCTGCAACACCATGGAGACGCTGCTCGTCGCGGAAGGCATCGCGCCGCGCGTGCTGCCGCGGCTGGCGGAGATCTACACTGCCAAGGGCGTGGAACTGCGCGGCGACGAGGCGGCGCGCGCCATCGTGCCGATGAAGCCCGCGACCGAAGAGGACTGGTACACCGAATACCTCGCTCC
>QGUL01000528.1 GCA_003242425.1 Pseudomonadota bacterium
GGGCTCATCGCCCTGGCGCTCCGCGACGCCGCGACCGGAAGAATCCCACTCACCGGCGAAGTTCACGCGCCAAGAGGGGCACGGCCATTTCGAGCAGGGTCAACATTGGAAAAGGGTGCCTGGTCCGCTAACAAAGAAGGGCGGGGACATCCTCGGTGGCCGTCACCCACACCGCCTCCAGGTCAACGCCCATTTAGTCGTGAATCAGTTTGTCACGCATGCCCGCAATATCTCGCCACGGGATCGTTGGGTGTCGCTCGCGAAGGGAGGACGAGAGGCGCTTGGTCGCTTCGCCGATGATCTCGAGTTCCCGAATCACGGCATCCTAGACCATCGGGTTCGAGAGAAAGGCCTTTACGTCAGCGCCGGCGAGGTACGATTCGATGCGAAAAGCTGCGTCGCGGATGTGGGACAGGTAGACCCGGTCACGCGGCTCGTTCATAGAGCACCGCGGCTTGCCCGAGGATCTGGTCCCGGAGATAGGGACTCAATGAGCCCTCCGTGAGGAGATCGACCTTTCGGCCCAGAGCCTCAGAGAACTCTCGCTCGATACGCACGAGATCCAGCAAGCTCTTGCGCTTGGTGAAACGAACGAGCAGATCCACGTCGCTCTGCTCCGTTTCTTCCCCACGCGCAACCGAGCCGAAGACCAGGAGGCGTTCGACGTCGTTTCTCCTGCGGACCTCTTCCAGGCGCTTCCGGTCGATCCTCATGCCAACAATCTCGTAAGAAAACCCCTCGGGGTCAAATGGCGGCAAACGCCTCGAGCAACGCCGGCGTGCCGAGCCGCAGGCCAGGCGGTCCCGCGGGCCCAAACGCCTCCGATCAGATCTACGCGCCACCCCCGCGGGCAAGGGCGCGGACAGCGCCCGCAGGGTGAATGCGGATATCATGCGGAACGGCCTCGGCTGGCGGCTTCGTGAGCCAAGCCCCGCGCGCCTCCGAGCGCACTGCACCTGCCTACAGCACCGCGTGTCCCCATGGGCCGAAGCGGCAATAGCGCGGAAGCACAAAGCCGATGTCATCCGCCGCTGGGCTCGCCGATCGCCCTGCGGCACTCTCCGATCGAGCAGCCCACGCCGAACCCGGGCGTCAGCACTCCACTCTGCTCAGCCAGATGGCAAAGGGTCGACTCTTTTCCTCCGACACGACGTCGCTGAAGTACTGCGCCGTTCCGCTCAAACGCTCCGGTTCGCCGACGCCATCCACATCGAACGTCGCCTCCACCCACGCGAAGGGCGGGGAGCTCCATGTGATCTTGAGCGGCCCCACACCACCGACCAGGAGCCAGTATACATTCGAAAACGGTGATGCACGGTACCCTGGCCCCGGCCGGACGACGAATCTCGGAACTCCCCCCCTGGGACAGATCTGCCAACTGAACCAGGGTCAGATAAACTCGCTCTTCCAGGTCCACGTACCGTCCGCCACCCTTTTCCTCCACTTCGACTTCGTAGCACCCGAAGAACGAGAAGTACCGCTCCTCGGCGTCCGCCGGGTCCTGCGCACCGGCCGGTGCCTGCCACGCGAGCGACGCAACGGCCGCCAGACCGAGTCGGAACAAAGCTGGTCGGTTCAGGAGAGTCATACCCACTTGCCAAACCATAGCGAGCCCGACGACAGCCGACATTCCAGCATTGGCGGCGTGCCGCCGGCGGTCGAACCAGCAGAGGCTGGGGGCACGGTCACCCCAAAAACTCGGCCGTGCTACTCGCCCCCTCCGGCGAGGCGGCATGGCCCGAAGGGCGAGGTGCCGGAAGCGACGAGGCGGCAATGCGATGTTGGGCGGCGGACCGCCCGGTGGGCCCGCCAATCTTCAAGCAACTCAGCCTGTGTAGTAGGTAAAGTGGATCTCCTCGACTCGCCCATCCCTTATGCGTACGTAGACCGGCTCGTCCGGTCCTATCGACGGACCACAGTTG
>QGUL01000091.1 GCA_003242425.1 Pseudomonadota bacterium
TGGAGCGAAATGACGCGCCAGCGTCCGGCACGCGCCGAAGCGGTACGCCGCGGCCTGAACGCAGGCTTCAGCCCCGCGCTGGCGCGCGAACTGGGCGATGCGGTACCGGCGGAAGTGACCGAACGCGAAGTGCCGAAGTGGCTCGCGGCAACGCTCGAACAGCGGCTCGTGGTCGCCGATATGGACAGCATCATCGACCGCGGCGGCGTGTATGCGCTCGTCGGGCCGACCGGCGTGGGCAAGACCACGACCATCGCCAAGCTCGCGGCGCGCTATGCCATGAAGCACGGCGTCAAGCGCCTCGCGCTGATCAGCATGGATACCTACCGCATCGGCGCGCAGGACCATTTGCGCGCCTACGGCCGCATCCTCGGCGTGCCGGTGCACACCGCGCACGATGCCGATGCGTTGCGCGACGTGCTGGTCGCGATCGGCAACAAGCATCTGGTGCTGATCGACACGCCCGGACTGGGGCAGCGCGACGATCGCGTCGCCGAGCAGCGCCAGAGCCTCATGGCCAACAATGTGCAGCGCCTGCTGGTGCTCAACGCCGCTTCGCAGGCCGAAGCGCTCGAAGACGTGGTGGCGGTGCATCGCGCCGGTGGCCTGGCCGGCTGCCTGCTCACCAAGATCGACGAAGCGGTGAAGCTCGGCAGCGCGCTGGATGTGCTGGTGCGCCACCGTCTGCCGCTGCATTACGTCGCCAACGGCCAGCGCGTGCCCGAGGACCTGCATCTGCCCAACCGGGCTTATCTGATCCACCGCGCGCTGCGCACCGCGCCCGCCGCGCCCTACGTCTTGCGCGACGAAGAAATCGGCTTCGCCGCCGTGGGCGCGCCGCGCGAACTGCAGCCGGTGCCCGCCGCAAGCTGAGGACTATGGCGGATCAGGCCGAAGGACTGCGGCAGCTCTTCGCCAGGCGCTGTCCAAGCGTGCTGCCCATACTCATTCCGGGCGGCGGACAGGGAGCGCTGGTGGCGAACCTCGCCATCGCTGCGGCCCGCAGCGGCCGCGAAGTGCTGGTGGTCGACGGGACACCGGGGGAAGTCGCGGCGGCAACGGGTTTGCGCGCGCGTTACGAGCTCGCTCATGTATTCGCCGGCGACAAGCGCCTCGATCAGATCACGCTCGAGCCCTGCGAACGCGTGCGCATCGTGCCGGCTGCGCGTATGCTGCGCGACACCGGGCGGCTCGAACCCTGGCTCGGCCAGTTGGTGCAACGCTGCGAGTCCGTTCCCGGACTGGTGATCGTCTATCAGCGCAATGCGACCGAGGCGCTCGACGGCGATCTGCTGGTCACCGCATCGCCCGCGCGTGAGGATCTCACGCGCACCTACGCCGAACTGAAACGCATGAAACACCACAGCCGGGGGAGGTTGCGACTGATCGTGGCGCGCACCGTCGATGAGGAGGATGCACGGCAGGTGCATCGCGCCCTCGACGAAACCGCGCAACGCTATCTCGGTGTGGCGATCGACTGGGCGGGCTTCGTTCCGCACGATGCCCCGTTGCGTCGCGCCGAGGCGAGCGGCCGCCCGGTGTTCGACATCGACACGGCGGCCCCGTCCGCGCGTGCGCTGCTCGGACTCGGAAGGGCGCTGGATCAATGGCAGCTGCCCCGTCTTGCAGTGACGCATTGAGATGTACACCGCTGCCGGAACACTCGACAAGGAAGACGCCGTCCGCCGCTATGCGCCGATGGTGAAGCGCATGGCCTACCACCTCGCCGCGCGCCTGCCCGCGAGCGTGCAGGTGGACGATCTGGTACAGGCCGGGCTGATCGGCCTCATGGACGCGGCCGCGCGCTTCGAGGAATCGCTGGGCGTGCAGTTCGAGACCTACGCCATGCAACGGGTGCGCGGGGCGATGCTGGACGAACTGCGCGCGAGCGACTGGCTGCCGCGCGGGGCACGCAAGGCGCAACGCGAAATCGAGGAAGCGATCACCCGGCTGGAGCAGAAGCTCGGGCGTCCGCCGCAGGAATCCGAGGTCGCGGCCGAAATGGGAATCAGTCTGCGCGACTATCAGGAAAAACTCGGCGACGCGCACGGGGCGCTGCTCTACTACGACAACAGAGAAGACGACTACGACGACGACTATCTCGAGCACAATCACCCCGACGACTCGCCGCAGCCGCCCGAGGTTCTGCACGATGCGCGCTTCCGGGCCGCGCTGATCGAGGCGATCGACAACCTGCCCGAACGCGAGAAACTGCTCATGGGCCTTTATTACGAGCAGGAGCTGAACTTCAAGGAGATCGCGGCCGTGCTCGGGGTGACGGAATCCCGGGTGTGTCAGCTGCACAGCCAGGCGGTGGCGCGGCTGCGGGTGAAGCTGCGCCACTGGCGAAGCTGAAAGTCGAAGTTCCGACGCGGCGCCGCTTCGGGGCCCGGGCCTGCGCCTTGCTTCCAGCATGCCGCGCCGCGTGCAAGTGTCAAAGACCCTTACGTCGGCCGGCGCCGCGGTTCGGTTGCCGTGCACGCCATGGCGGCGGCAGCCGAAACGGGCTAGTATTTTCAGCTTCTCAGCGCAATGGTTTGGTCCGTGCATCCCGGCTTGTGGGGCGGCCGTTCCGGGTGAGCGGAACGGGCGAGAGGAGTTTTAGGCATGAGCGAGGTCGATGTCCTCCTCGTTGAGGACAATCCGGATGACGCAGAACTGACACTGCGCGCGCTTCGCAAAAGCAACGTGGCGGAACGGCTGCTGCATGTGGACGACGGGGCGAAGGCGATCGAGTTCCTGTTCGGCGGGGCCAAGCCGCCGCGCTTCATCCTGCTGGACCTGAAGCTTCCCAAGATCGACGGCCTGGAGGTGCTGCGCCGGGTCAAGGCCGATGCCCGCACGCGCACCATCCCCGTGGTGGTGCTCACATCCTCCAAGGAGGAGCGCGACGTCATGGCCAGCTACGACCTGGGCGTGAACAGCTATATCGTCAAACCGGTGGGCTTCGAGCAGTACATGCGCACCATCTCGGAGGTGGGGCGCTACTGGAACGATCTGAACCAGCTGCCCCAGACGGCGCTTTGAGCGTGGGGAAGGGGTAAAGAAAAAGGGCCCGCCGACGGGCCCTTTTTCTTTTGCGATGCGTGCGTTCAGACGTTGCCGAGCGGGCGGGAGACGCGCACCGCCTGCGACAGGCCGTCCGCGCTATACAGGCCATCGGCCGCACCCATCACCGAGCGCTGCAGTTGCGACAGGCGGCCCTGCACGCTCGACAGCCGCGCGCGGATGAGGTTGCCGTTGAGGTCGTTGAGATCGCGCGCCACCAGCGCGCGGTCGGCGATCTTCGACCACAGCGCGCGCAGCCGCGGCGCGAGCTCGCCGCTCGCTTCAACGGCCTGCTCCATGCCTTCGCTGGACTGCGTATAGCCGAGTCCGGTGAGCAGGGCGTTGCGGCGCGCGGCATAGGTGTCGAGCGCCTGGATGCGGTGGAGCTTCTCGGCGGCGAGCTGGTTGATGCGTTCGTCCAGGGCTTCGATCAGCGCCGTGCGCTCTTCCTGCAAGAGGTCGATCAATTGCGCCAGATGCAGGGATTCATGCTCGAGCACTTCGGCCAGGGCCTGGAACGTAGGACTTTGCTCGGTCGTCACGATGCTGCTCCGCCTCGGATAGTGGGTTATTTGGCGATCAGTTCCTGCACGCTTTGCAGCAGCTTGTCGGCCACCACGCCGCTGTCGACATGGAATTCGCCGCGCTGGATGGCCGCCTTGATGGCCTCCACGCGCGCCGGGTCGTAGGCGCCGGCGGGGCCTTCGTTCGCCAGCCTGGCCAGCTGCTCGGCCAGACCGGACAGCCGGACCGTGTCCTGCTGCGGGGCCTCCGCCTTGCCGTTGCGCTGCGCGCCGCCGGAAGCGGGCGTGGCCGGGCGGTCGATCCGGTATGCGTCGCCGTTGCCGTTGATTTTCATGAGCTCTCCTGCTTATGCGCACCGCGGCCCGACGGGGCCGGGTATAAGCATCCTGTGCACATTATCGGCCGGCTTCACGAATTCTTTAGCGCATTACGACCGGATTTCCACGACCCCGTCCTCGCGCGCGATGCCGGTGAGGATTTTCCCGGAAGTCGTCTGCACGCGCACGGGCTGGCCCGCGGACGCTGCGGAGAGCGCACGTCCTTCCACCGAAACCGTGAAACCCGGGCCGCTGTAGCTCAGTTTGACCAGGGCGCCGGAGGCGATGACCTGGCGTCCGCGCAGGTGGGCGACGCGGATCGGCTCGCCGGCGTTCAGCGTGCGCAGCAACACCCTGTTTTCGGCATCGGCCGGGTCGGTCAACAGCCCCGGCGGGTAGCGGGTCAGTTCGACCTCGTCCAGCTTCAGATCCTCGGGCTGCAGGGCCTGGCCGGCGCCCAGTCCGCGTGCCGCGACCAGCGCCGGACCGTAAATCCGTACCACGACGGGCACGTAAGTGCTCCAGCTTGCCCCTTCGACGCAGCGTACGCCGATCGAGGTGCGCCCCCACAGCCGCGCGCCCGGCGGCAGGAAGGGCTCCATGCGCGCGCACGCGGCGCGGCGCTGGAAATCGAGGGTGCCGACGTCCACCTCGACACGGCCGGGCGGATCGCCGATCTGGGCTTCGACGTAGCGCCGCAGCGCGGCCTCGTCGAGCGCCAGCGCGGACGATGACCAGGCGGCACCGAGCGCGGCGCCCAACAGCAGGAGTGCGTAAGCCTTCATGGTTGGCTCGCAGTCGCCATTGCAACGCCTGCAAGACTAAGGCGGACGCGGGCCGGCCAAGGAAGGAATAGCCGTGCAAAAGCCGGCCTTCTTCGCGGATCGGTCCTTGACGCGCTTCGCATAATGGCAGCGTCACTGACCAGACCGGGGAGGCCGCATGACGACCGGCAAGCTCGACCAGTTGCTGCACCTGCAGAGCGAGGCGCTCAAGCTGCGCGCTCGTCGTCAGGAAGTGATCGCCTCCAACCTCGCCAACGCCGACACGCCTCATTACAAAGCCGTGGACTTCAACTTCGCCGAGGCTTTGCGCAAGGCGACCGGCGCGGCGGGCAGTACCGGCGGCGCGCCCGCGCTGCTGAAGACCAACCCGAATCACATCGGTCCGGACCGCTCGACGCTGTCCACGGTCAAGCTGCTCTACCGTACGCCGACGCAGGCGAGCGTGGACGGCAACACCGTCGAGATGCACATCGAGCAGGCGAACTTCGCCGACAACGCCGTGCGCTACGAGGCGTCGCTGCGGTTCCTCAACGGACAGATCAAGACCATGCTCTCGGCCATTCAGGATTGAGCGCATAGAAAGGAGCAGGCATGTCGCTTTCCAAAGTGTTCGAGATTTCGGGCTCCGCGATTTCCGCGCAAAGCCAGCGGCTCAACGTGGTGGCGAGCAACCTGGCCAACGCCGAGAGCGTGACGGGGCCGGACGGCAAGCCCTACCGCGCCCGCCAGGTCGTGTTCCAGATGCTGCCCGTGGGCGATACCCAGGCCGCGCGAAGCGCGCAAGGCGCGACCACCGCGGGCGTCAAGGTGGCGGGCGTCGTCGAAGACCAGAGCCCGCTGCGCAGGGTGTACAACCCGCAGCATCCGCTGGCCGACGCGGAAGGCTACGTCGAAATGCCCAACGTGAACGTGGTGGAGGAGATGGTCAACCTGATCTCCGCCTCGCGTTCCTACCAGACCAACGTCGAAGTGATGAACACCGCGAAGAGCCTGCTGCTTAAGACGCTCTCGCTCGGCTCCTGAGGAGAGGGAACATGGCGTTGGCGAGCACCAATCCCGTCTACGCGGCCGCGGCGTATCAGCAGACGGGCGGGACGACCAAGAGCGCGGCCGATGAACTCCAGGAGCGCTTCATGACCCTGCTGGTGGCGCAGATGCGCAACCAGGACCCGCTCAATCCGATGGACAACGCGCAGCTCACCTCGCAGCTCGCGCAACTCAATACCGTCACCGGTATTGAGAAACTCAACGAAACGGTGGCGATGCTCATGGGCCGCGTACGCAACAACGAAACACTGGCGGGACTCACCGCGGTGGGCAGGTTCGCCCTGGTCGAGGGCGAGAAGATTTCACTCTACGAAGGGCAGTCCGCGGCCGGCTTCGAGCTGCCGGAGGACGCCGACTCCGTCACCGTGAGGATCTACGACAGCGCCGGCCGGATGCTGTACGAAGCCGAGCTCGGCGCGCACGATGCGGGGCTGCATACCTTCATGTGGGACGGTACCACCAGCACCGGCGAGACCGCCGTGAACGGCAACTACCGCTTCGAGGTGATTGCGAGGACCGGCGAGGAGGAAGTCGCGGTGACGCCGCTTTCGATCGGACGCATCGACGGCGTGGTACCGGACCAGGACGAGCTGACGTTCACCATCGGCGGCATGCCGCCCACCAGGCTCTCCGAAATCAAACAATTCCTGTAACGCGAGCGATGCTCGAGGCAGTCAACGGAGAATCAGCATGAGCTTCCAGCAAGGACTTTCGGGTCTCAACGCGGCGTCGCGCAACCTCGACGTCATCGGCAACAACATTGCCAACGTCGGCACCGTCGGGTTCAAGAGCTCGACCACGCTGTTCGCCGACGTCTACGCGAACTCGCTCGCGGGCGCCGGTTCAGACCGCGTCGGCATCGGCGTGGCGGTCGCGGGCGTGATGCAGAACTTCACCCAGGGCAACATCACCACCACTTCCAATCCGCTCGACATTGCGATCAACGGCAACGGCTTCTTCCGGCTGTCGCAGGACGGCGCCATCGTCTATTCGCGCAACGGCCAGTTCCGGCTCGACGCCGACGGCTACATCGTCAACGCGAGCGGCGCGCGGCTGACGGGCATCCAGGCGGTGAACGGCCAGCTGGCCGGCTCGGAGACGGAGTTGCGCATCGCGTTCGACGGCGCGGGGCAGCCGCAGGCCACGACCGAGGCCAACGTCGTCGCCAACCTCGACGCGGAGGCCGAAGCGGTCACGGTGACGCCGTTCAATCCCCAGGATCCGCGCACCTACACCTATTCGGCGTCGCTGGCCTGCTACGGCGCGGAAGGCCGCCGCTACAC
>QGUL01000092.1 GCA_003242425.1 Pseudomonadota bacterium
TTTTCTTTCGCCGGGTTTTCCCGGGCTGCGCCTTTTTTCGCCGGCTTTTGGGGCGCAGGCACCTTCCCGCCCGCCTTACGGGCCTCGGACAGGCCGATGGCGACCGCCTGTCTGGGGTTAGTGACTTTCTTCCCGGAGCGGCCGCTCTTCAGCTTGCCCCGCTTCATCTCGCGCATCGCCTTCCCGACTTTCTCGGAGGCTTTACTGCCGTATCTCGCCATGGCCGGGCTCCATGTTTCAGAGCCCGGCATGCTGCAATTTTCCGACCTAGCTGTTGACGCCGATGCCCGCCGCCTCCAGCACGGTGAGCACGGTGACGTTGACGATGCGGCGCACCGTCGCCGACGGCGTGAGGATGTTCACCGGCGCGGCGGCGCCCAGGAGCAGCGGACCGATGGTGATGTTCTCGCCCGCTGAAGCCTTGAGCAGGTTGAAGGAGATGTTGGCCGCGTCCAGCGTCGGCATCACCAGCAGGTTGGCCGAACCCTTGAGACGCGAGTTGGGGAACACTTCCTCGCGCACGCGCTCGGACAGCGCGGCGTCGCCGTGCATCTCGCCTTCCACTTCCAGCTCAGGCGCGCGCTCGTTGATGAGCGCCAGCGCCTCGCGCATCTTCACCGCGCTCGGCGCGTCGCTGGTGCCGAAGCTGGAATGCGACAGCAGCGCCACCTTGGGCTCGATGCCGAAGCGCCGCACGGCCTGCGCCGCAAGCAGCGTCATCTCGCAGATCTGTTCGGCGGTCGGGTCCTGGTTGACGTAGGTGTCGCAGATGAAGACGGTGCGCTGCTGCAGGAGCAGCAGGTTGAGCGCGTAATAGGCGCTCACGCCCGGCTTGCGGCCGATCACCTGGTCGATGTAGTGCAGGTGCAGGCCGTAGAAACCGAAGGTGCCGCAGATCATGCCGTCGGCGTCGCCCATGTGCATGAGCATGGCGCCGATGAGCGTGGTGCGCCGGCGCATCTCGATCTTGGCGTAGGACACGGACACGCCGCGCCGCTGGGTGAGGCGGTAATACTCCTGCCAGTAGGCGCGGTAGCGCTCGTCCCATTCCGGGTTGACGATCTCGAAATCCACGCCCGGCCGGATGCGCAGGCCGTAGCGCTCGATGCGGCTTTCGATCACCGAAGGCCGGCCGATGAGGATCGGTTTGGCAAGCCCCTCGTCCACCACGATCTGCACCGCGCGCAGCACGCGCTCGTCCTCGCCCTCGGTGTAGACGATGCGCTTGGGATGCTGTTTCGCCAGCGCGAACAGCGGCTTCATGATGAGGCCGGAGTGATAGACGAACTGCTGCAGCGAGTTGCGGTAGGCCTCCATGTCGGCGATGGGGCGCGTGGCGACACCGCTGTCCATCGCCGCCTTCGCCACCGCCGGCGCGATCTTGACGATCAGCCGCGGATCGAAGGGTTTGGGGATGAGGTATTCGGGCCCGAAACGCAGGTTGTCCTGCCCGTAGGCTTCCACGACGACGTCGGACTGCTCCGCCTGCGCCAGTTCGGCGATGGCGTGCACGGCGGCGACTTTCATCTCCTCGTTGATGGTGGTCGCGCCCACATCCAGCGCGCCGCGGAAGATGAAGGGGAAGCACAGCACGTTGTTGACCTGGTTCGGGTAGTCCGAACGGCCGGTGCAGATGATGCAGTCCGGACGCACCTGCTTCGCCGCTTCGGGACGAATCTCCGGCTCGGGGTTGGCGAGCGCGAGGATGATGGGCTGCGGCGCCATGCGCGCGAGCATCTCCGGTTTCAGCACGCCGCCCGCCGACAGCCCCAGGAAGACGTCGCAGCCGTCGAGCACGTCCTCCAGTTTGCGCGCGTCGGTCTTGCGCGCGTAGCGGGCCTTGTATTCGTCCATCAGCGCGGTGCGGCCTTCGTACACCACGCCTTCGATGTCCGTCACCCAGATGTGCTCGCGCTTGAGGCCCAGGTGCACGAGCAGGTCGAGGCAGGCAAGCGCGGCGGCGCCCGCGCCCGAAGTGACGAGCTTGACGTCCTCGATGCGCTTGCCGGTGACGCGCAGGCCGTTGACGATGGCCGCGGCGACGATGATGGCGGTGCCGTGCTGGTCGTCGTGGAACACCGGAATCCTCATGCGCTCGCGCAGCTTGCGCTCGATCTCGAAGCATTCCGGCGCCTTGATGTCCTCCAGGTTGATGCCCCCGAAGGTGGGTTCGAGCGCGGCGATGATCTCCACCAGCTTGTCCGGATCGTGCTCGGCGATCTCCAGATCGAAGACGTTGATGCCGGCGAATTTCTTGAACAGGACCGCCTTGCCCTCCATCACCGGCTTGGCGGCGAGCGGTCCGATGTTGCCCAGGCCCAGCACGGCGGTGCCGTTGGTGATGACGGCGACGAGGTTCGAGCGCCCGGTGAGCGTGCTCGCTTCCTGCGGATCGCGCTGGATCTCCTGGCACGCGGCGGCCACACCGGGTGAATAGGCCAGCGCGAGATCGCGCTGGTTGACCAGGCCCTTGGTCGGGGTGACGGAGATTTTTCCGGGAGTGGGCGTGCGGTGGTATTGCAGTGCCGCCTGACGCAGTGACTCGTCCATGTGTGCTCCTCGGCTCGGTGATCGGCGCGGGCGACCGCCCGGCGCCTGCTCCGCCCTGCCGCGTCCTGCCCGGTCCGGCAGCGGATGCTGCCGGCGGCGGCCACGGCGCGCGTCGTGCGCGTTCGTCGACGTCGGCGCGGCATCGGCCGCGCTACCAGCGAGGCGGACGGACCTGCGGCGAACGTCTGCAGGGCGTCGGCTGCCAGTATAACGAAGGGCGCGCCGAACGGAGCGGGAAACCCGCCGCCCTTTAATGCAAATGACATAGAATCGCCCGCCCCGGCGGCCGCGGCCCTTCAGTCGACGTACGGCCGGGCGTCGCGGATCACCTGCGCCCACTTGTCGATTTCTGCACGCAGGTGATCACGCGTGAACTCGGGCGTGACCTTGTGCAGCGGCACCGGGTCGGTACCGAGATCGTTCAGGCGCGCCTTCACCGTCTGGTCGGTGAGCGCGTAACGCAGCGCATCGTTGAGCTTGTCGCGGACCTCCTGCGGCGTGCCGGCGGGCACGTAGAGCGCATGCCACACCGCCACTTCGAAACCCCGCAGCCCGACTTCGTGCAGAGTCGGCACCCCCGGCAGGGAAGCGATCCGCTCCGGCGTGGTGACGCCGTAGGCGCGCACCTTGCCGCCGCGTATCTGCGAATTGGTATTGGTCACTTGGTCGCACATGACGTCGACGCGGTTGCTGAGCAGTTCGTTCAGCGCCGGCCCAGTACCCTTGAACGTCACGGTACGCAGATCGACACCCAGCGCCTTCATCAGCAGCAGGCCGCACAAATGGGAGGCTGAACCCATGCCGGCGTGCGCATAGGTCAACGCGGCGGGGTCGCGCGCGAGGTAGGCGCGCAACTCGGCAAAGTCTCGCGCCGGCAGACCCGGACGGCCGATCAGAGTCATGGGAACGTCCGTGACCTCGCCGATGGGTTCGAAACTCTTCAGCGGGTCGAACGGCAGATCGGGATAGAGCGTCGGCGCGGTCGCCATGCCGACGTGATAGAGCAGCAGGGTGTAGCCGTCCGGCGCGGCGTGCGCCACCCGGGTCGCGCCCACGGTACCGCCCCCTCCGCTCACGTTCTCGATCACGACGGTCTGCCGCAGGCGTTTTTGCATTGCAACAGCGATGGTGCGACCGACGGTATCGGTCGGGCCGCCGGCCGCGAAGGGCACGATTATGGTGATCGGTTTGTGCGGATAAGCCTGGGCATGGACGACGGCCGCGCACAGCGATCCGACGAGCAGCACGAAGATTCCCGCCAACTTCCTCATGTCCCTCCCCTACGTGGATGGGAGGAAGTATACGCACTCCGTTTTTGATTTCTGCAAATTTTGACGAACCGCTGCAACACAAGTCGTATGTGCAACGCAGCATCTTCGACGCAGGCGCGCGAAGCTCTCGTTTGCGCACTAGTACGCATGCGAACGCAAGGACACGCCTAAGGTCGCGCGTCCGTGAGTACGATTTCGATCAAAAAGGGCTGCACGCCTGTTATCGCCATAACGACAACAGTTACAGGGGACACGGTGCTGAGAACGCTCAAGGGGAGGACAGCACTTGCCGCCGCCGTACTGGCTGCCATCGGCATTGCGCTCGTCACCAGTCTGCAATCCAGTCTGTCCGAACGGATGGTGCTCGCTTCGAGCGTCACCCATCACGAGGAATACACCAATCGCGTCGCCGCGGATCTGGACCGTCAGTTCCGCCTCGCCCGCGCCGCCTTGAGCGAGCTGACCGGCAACATCACCGGGCAGCACATGGACGACCCGGCCGCGCTGCACTACTTCCTGACCTGGCGCATCGGCATCCAGCACAATTTCGAAAGCATCGCGGTCTTCGACCTGCGGGGGCGGCTGATCGCTTCGCGCCCCTCGATGGCCATGGCGCCCGTGGCCGGGGAACGCTGGTTTGCCGAAACCTTGCAGGACAACGGCACGCCCGTCATCCATGCGCCGTTCATAAGCCCGTTGAGCGGCGAGCCCGTGGTGGCGCTGACCTACCCGCTGCACGACGAAAACGGCCGGCTGCGCGGCGTGGTGGTGGGCACGATCGCGCTCAACCACGACCAGTTGCTGCTGTCCCACTCCGTGGGCACGCCGCACGGCAATTTCATCGTCGTCAGCCGCGCCGGAACGGTGATCCTGCACCCGGACGCGCGTTACATCGCGCAGGAAGTGGACAGCCTGGGCGAGCCGGCCGAAACCATCCGCGCCGGCATGGCCGATCCCGCCGCGGTGCGCGTCGGGCCCAACTACAACCGCGTGCGCAGCCTCTATGCCTTCAGGCCGATCGCTTCCACCGACTGGATGCTGATCGGCTTCACCTCCAACGAAGAAGCCTTCGCTTCGCTGTCGCGTCTGTCGCGGCACATGCTGCTTGCCGGCGCGGCGCTGGCGGCGCTGTTGTTCCCGGCGATGTGGCTGCTGGTGTCGCGCATGCTGCAACCGCTCGACTATCTGCGGCGGGAAATGCGCAAGCTGCGCTCCGACCCCGCGGCCGCGTTGACGCAGGTGGAGATATCCGGCAGCAGCGAACTGCGCGAGCTCGCCGAAGACTTTGCGCAGATGGCGGCGGCCTGGCGCACCGCGGAAAGCGCGCTGCAGCAGGAGAAGGAACGCGCCGAAGTGACGTTGCAATCGATTGCCGACGGCGTCATTGCCACCGCGGCGGACGGCCGCATCGCCGCCATGAACGGCGCCGCCGCCAGGATCGTGGGCTGGCCCGCGGAGGAGGCGATCGGCCAGCCCTTCGAGGCGGTGTTCCAGATCCAGGACGAGACGACTGGCGCGGCGCTGCCCGATCTCGTGCAGACGGTCATGCGGCAGGGGCAGGCCAGTTCCTCGACCCATACGGTGCTGCGCACCCGCGCCGGCATACTGGTGCCGGTCGACGCCTCCGCCGCGCCGATCCACACCGCCCAGGGCCGGATCGACGGCGCGGTGGTGGTGTTCCGCGACGTCACCGCCGTGCGCGCGGCGGCGCAGCAGCTCGAATGGCGGGCCACGCACGACCTGATGACGGGGCTTGCGAACCGCGCCGCCTATGAACAAGAGCTCGAGCGGCTGTACGCCTCGCGCGCGCAGGACGGCCCGCATGCGCTGGTGATGCTGGATCTGGACGAGTTCAAAGCCGTCAACGACTCCTGCGGCCATGCCGCGGGCGACGAGCTGCTGAAACAGCTGGCGAGCCTGTTGCAGAACTGCGCGCGCAAGTCGGACATGGTGGCGCGCCTGGGCGGTGACGAGTTCGCCGTGCTGATGCGCTCGTGCTCCGGCGAAAACGCCATGCGGCTCGCCGAGGACGTGCGCCGCGCCATCACCAATTTCCGCTTCAACTGGAACGGACGCACCTTCCGCGTCAGCGCCAGCATCGGCGTGGTCGAGATCCACGAGACCCTGCAATCCGCCGACGAAGTGCAGAAAGCGGCCGACCTCGCCTGCTACATGGCCAAGCGCGGCGGCCGCAACCGCATCGTGCGTCACAGCGATGCCGACGGCTCGCTCGACGTGCTGCGCGCCGAACGCGCCGCGGTGAGCACGCTGCGCAGCGCCATCGACGACGGCCGGCTGCGCCTGTACGCGCAGCCGATCGTGCCGGTACGCCGCAAGAAACGCTCCATGCGGCACTTCGAGGTGCTGCTGCGCATGATCGACGCCGACGGCGCGCCGATCGCCTCCGGCGCCTTCCTGACGGCGGCCGAGCGCTACGGACTCATCGACGAACTGGACCGCTGGGTGATCGCGCGCACCGCGGCGGTCTGCGCGCAGCGCTACGCGCCCGACCGCTGGGGCGAGCTGGGCACCATATCGATCAACCTGTCGCCGGCGACGCTGCGCGACCCGCACATCGCCGAGTACATCCTCGAGCAGTTCGACCGGCACGGCGTGCCGTACGAAAAAGTGTGTTTCGAGATCACCGAGACCGCGGCGATCGACGATCCCGAACACACCGGCGGGCTGATGCGCACGCTGCGGGCGAAGGGGCTGCGCTTCGCGCTCGACGACTTCGGCGTCGGCATGACCACGCTGTCGCTATTGCGCGAGCTGCCGATCGACATCCTGAAGATCGACGGCGCCTTCATCGCCGGCATCCACAAGGACGACGTCAACCGCTCGGTGGTCGAGGCGATCCAGATGATCGCCCGCCGCCTGGGGATCAGGACCGTGGCCGAACGGGTCGAGCAGATGAACGAGCTCGCCACGTTGTGCCAGCTCGGCGTCGATTACGTGCAGGGCTTCCTGCTCGCACACCCGCAACCCATCGAGTACGTCCTCGACTCCGACTCGGTGCACATGCAGGCGCTGGAGATCATGCGCGACTGGTGTCGCGCGATCTCCCCGCAGCCGCTAAGATAGCGCGCTCCGATCCGGAAACGAGCGATGAAGGTATTGGTGGTCGGCGGTGCGGGCTACATCGGCTCGCACATGGTGCTGATGCTGAGCGAGCGGGGCCAC
>QGUL01000093.1 GCA_003242425.1 Pseudomonadota bacterium
TTGTTTTTTAATTACTCCGGCACCCTCCAGGTCCTCCCATGGTCGCTCGTCGGCCGCTTTCGATGTTTATAAGATACCACGTACGACCTCCGCAGTGATGACCTCGCCGACCCGCATCTCCTTGCGGTTCAGGCTCTCTTCGAAAAGCGCAGCAAAGCTCTCGTTGGAGGTATCGACTGCGGTAGAAGCTGTAGACATAAAAAAGTGACCTAAAAAATCAGCTCCGCCAAACTCACCGGCGGGGTTGGTTGGTTGCACACTCGACCGGCTGCCGCAACAGCCAGCCACCCACTTACGACTTCAAATCGCGGTACCAGGCAAGGACCTGGTTCACCGCTTCATCGACACCCATGTCGGTGGTGTCGAGCAGGCGCGCATCCGGCATCTGCCTGAGCGGCGCGACCGCTCTGGCCGCGTCGCGCGCATCGCGTTCATGCAGGTCGCGCGAAAGGTTGTGGATGCTAGCAGGGATTCCTTTTTCCATCAACTGTTTATAACGCCGCTGGGCGCGCGCCTCGACACTCGCGGTCAAAAACACCTTGAGATCGGCGTCGGTGAAGACCACGGAGCCCATGTCGCGGCCGTCCGCGACCAGTCCCGGCGCCTGCCGGAAGCGCCGCTGGCGCTCCAGCAGGGCCTCGCGCACGGCGGGCAGCGCAGCCACGCGGGACGCCGCCACACCGACCTCCTCGGCCCGGATGGCGTCGGTGACGTCCTCACCGGCGAGATAAATCCGACCCGACTCGAAACGGACATCGAGCGCGCGCGCAAGTTCGGCCACGCGCGCCTCGTCCTCCGGGTCGGCGCCGGCCCGCAGTGCCGCCAGCGCCACCAGACGGTACAGCGCCCCGCTATCCAGGTAATGGAAGCCCAGCACGCGCGCGACGCGTTCGGCGACCGTGCCCTTGCCCGAGGCCGAAGGGCCGTCGATGGCGATCACGGGAATGCGATTCATGGTGTTTCGATCACGAAAGCCTTGCCGGCCGGTCCCCGCGCTTTCGGCATGGACAGCCTCACTGCCGCGCCAATTGCGCGAAGACGCGGAAATACTCCGGAAAGGTCTTGTTGACGCATTCCGGATCGTTGATGCGCACCGGCACCCCGCCCAGCGCCACGAGCGAAAAGCACATCGCCATGCGATGGTCGTCGTAAGTGTCGATGGCGGCGCTCCTGAGCTGTGCCGGCGGCTCGATGCGAAGGTAATCCGCGCCCTCCTCGACCACAGCCCCCACTTTGCGCAGTTCCGTGGCCATGGCGGCGAGGCGGTCGGTCTCCTTCACGCGCCAGCTCGCGATGTTGCGCAGCGTGCTCGGCCCGTCGGCGAACAGCGCCAGCACCGCCGCTGTCATGGCGGCGTCGGGAATGTGGTTAAGATCGGCATCCAGCGCCCGCAGCTTGCCGCCCGGTCCGCGCGCCTCGACCCAGTTGTCGTCCATGGTGACGGTGGCACCCATGCGCTCCAGTACTTCCACGAAACGCACGTCGCCCTGGATGCTCTGCCTGCCGATGCCCTCCACCCGTACCGGTCCGCCGGCGATGGCGGCCGCGGCGAGGAAATAGGAGGCCGAAGAGGCATCCCCTTCGACATGGATCACACCCGGGCTGCGATACTGCGCGCCGCCGGGAATGCGGAAGCGCTGCCACCCTTCGCGTTCCACCTCGACGCCGAAACGGCGCATGAGATTGAGGGTGATCTCCACATAGGGCTTGGAGATCAGCTCGCCCACCACTTCCACCGTCATGGGGCGGCCGGTCAGCGGCAGCGCCATCAGCAGCGCCGTCAGGAACTGGCTCGACACGTTGCCGCGCACCCGCACGGTGCCGTCGCCGGAAAGCTCCGATTGCACGATCTCCAGCGGCGGATAGCCCTCGTTGCCGAGGTAGCGGATGTCGGCACCCAGTTGCCGCAGCGCGTCCACCAGATCGCCGATCGGCCGCTCGTGCATGCGCGGCACGCCGTGCAGCAGATAGTGGCCCTTGCACAGCGCCAGCACCGCCGTCAGCGGACGGAAGGCCGTGCCGGCGTTGCCGAGGAAGAGATCGGCCTGCTTGATGAGGAAGGGACCGCCCACGCCCTGCACGACGTAGTCGTCGGACTGGCCGCGCCGCTCCCACGCCACGCCGAGCTTGCGCAGCGCGTCCAGCATGTGCGCGGTGTCGTCGGAGGCCAGCAGCCCCTTCACTTCGGTCATGCCCGAAGCGAGCGCCGCGAGCAGCAGCGTGCGGTTGGAAATGCTCTTGGAGCCGGGCAGCACCACCGTGCCGGACACGGCGCGGACGGGCTGCAGATCGAGATAGGGGGTACGCCCTGAGGCCATGCAACTACTCTCCTTCGGGCGGCGCGACCTGAGAGGCGATCCAGGCGTCGCGCAAGGCACGCGCATGGCTGAAGCGCGCCTCCAGCTCCGCTGCGTCGTTCGCCTCCAGCAGCGCGCGCAGTTCGCCCACCGCCTGCTCGAAGCGCGCCAGCTCGGCAAGCAACGCCTCGCGGTTGGCCATGCAGATATCGCTCCACATGCGCGGGTGGCTGGAAGCGATGCGGGTGAAATCGCGCAGCCCACCGCCCGCATGTACCAGCAAGTCGGTGGCGTCCTTGCGCGCGGCGATCGCATGCATGTAGGCGAAGGCGATGAAATGGGGCGCATGGCTCACCGCGGCCATCACCGCATCGTGCTCGCGCGCATTCATCTCCACTACTCGGGCACCGCAGCGCGCCCACAGCGCGCGGATGCGCGCCACGTCCTCCGGACGGTTCTCCGGCAGCGGCGTGAGCACCACTTCGTGATCGAGGTAGAGCGTGCTGCTCGCCGCCGCGGCGCCGCTCTTCTCCGAGCCGGCGATGGGATGCGAGGGCACGAACTGCGCGATGCGCGCGCCCAGGCCCTTGCGCGCCGCTTCGATGACGCTTTGCTTGGTGCTGCCGCCGTCTGTGATCAGCGCGCCGGGTTTCAACACCGGCGCGATTCTCGCGAACACGCCGGCCATGGCGCCCACCGGCGTGGCGACGAACACCAGATCGGCTTCGCGCACCGCTTCCGCCACATCGTGGGTGGCGATATCGATGATGCCGCGCGCAAGCGCGGTACGCAGGTTCTCGGCGTCGCGACCGACGCCCGCCACCCGCTCCACCACGCCGGCGTCCTTGAGCGCGAGCGCGAACGATCCGCCGATCAGGCCCACGCCGATGACTGCGGCTTGCGCGAACTCGGCCAATCAGCTCTCCTTGCCCAGCACCTTGGCCAGCGCCTGCAGGAAACGCGCGTTCTCCTCCGGCAGGCCGACCGTCACGCGCAGGTGATCGGGCATCTCGTAGCCGCCGCCGACGGGACGCACGATCCCGCCTTCGCGCAACAGCTTCTGGTACACCGCCGCGCCCTGGCTGGCGCCGTCCGTGCGCGGCAGTTCCACCGCGACGAAATTGCCGTAGGAAGGGATCCAGGCGAGCCCCAGCTTGCGGAAACCCTCCTCCAGCTGCCGCATGCCTTCGCGGTTCAGCGCCTGCGTCTTGCGCACGAACTCCGCGTCGTCGAGCGCCGCCCGCGCCGCGACCAGGGCGAGGTTGTTGACGTTGAAGGGCTGCCGCACGCGGTTCAGGAGATCCGCGACGCGCTTGTCGCACAGCGCATAGCCGACGCGCAAGCCCGCCAGCCCGTAGGCCTTCGAGAAGGTGCGCGTGATGACGAGATTGGGATGTCTGCCGAGCCAGGCGCGGCTGTCGTAGTTCAGCTCGTCCGGCAGGTATTCGTTGTAAGCCTCGTCCAGCACCACCACCACATGCGGCGGCACTTTGCGCAGGAAGGCCTGGAGCTCGTCCGCCGTCAGCATGGTGCCGGTCGGGTTGTTGGGGTTGGCGATGAACACCACCCGCGTGTCGGCCTCGATCGCGCGCGCCATCGCGTCCAGGTCGTGGCCGTAGTCTTTGGCCGGCACGACGATGCTGCGCGCGCCGCGCGCCTGCGTCGCAAGCGGGTAGACCGCGAAGGCGTGCTGCGAATAGACCGCCGAACGCCCCTGCCCGAGGAACACGGACGCGACCATCTCCAGCAGGTCGTTCGAGCCGTTGCCGAGCACGATCGCCTCCATCGGCATGTCGAGCCGGCGGGCGATCGCCTGCGTCAGCTCGAAGTTGTCGGGATAGCGGTGCAGCTCCGGCAGCGCGGCCTCGATCGCGGCGCGCGCCTTGGGCGACATGCCGAGCGGGTTCTCGTTCGAGGCCAGCTTGACGATGGACTCCGGCTCCAGCCCGAGCTCGCGCGCGAGCTCGGTGATCGGCTTGCCGGGTTGATAGGGCGCGATGGCACGGATGTGCGCAGGCGCGAGTTCGCAGGGATCGTTCGGAATGGCGTTCATCGTGGCGCGCGCGGATAGGACCCCAGCACCTTGAGGAAGGGCGCGAGTTCCTTGAGCTCGTTGAGCACGGGGCCCAGTTTGTCGTCGTCCTGGTGGCCTTCCAGATCGACGTAGAACATGTACTCCCAACGCGCGAGCCGCGAGGGGCGCGACTCGATGCGCGTCATGCTGATGCCGTGCCGGGCGATGGGCGTGAGCAGCGCATGCACCGCGCCGGGCCGGTTGGGCGCGGACATCACGATCGAAGTGAGGTCGTCGCCCGTGGGACCGCACTTCACGTTGGTGCCCAGCACCAGGAAGCGCGTGGCGTTGTTCACCTCGTCCTCGATGTCCGGCGCGACGATCTCCAGACCGTAGAGTTCGGCTGCGAGCGCCGGCCCGATGGCGCAGGCGTCCGGCTCGTTGGCCGCCAGACGCGCCGCCTCGCCGTTGCTCGCCACCGGCACGCGTGCCGCGTTGGGCAGGTTGCGCGAGAGCCAGTTCTGGCACTGCGCGAGCGACTGCGAGTGGGAATAGACGCGCGTGATGCCTTCCAGCGAGTTGGACTTGCGCATCAGGTTCTGGCGCACACGCAGCACGATCTCGGAACAGATGGTGAGCGGCGTCTGCAGCAGCAGATCGAGCGTGCGGCCGACCGCCCCTTCGGTGGAGTTCTCCACCGGCACCACGGCGAAATTCGCCGCGCCGGTTTCGGCCTGGCGGAACACCTCGTCGATCGTGGGGCAGGGCACCAGCTCGGGCGCGGTGCCGAAATGCATTTTCGCGGCGACGTGGCTGAAGGTCCCGGCCGGCCCGAGGTAGGACACGACGAGCCGCTGTTCGAGCGCCATGCTCTGGCTGATGATCTCGCGCCAGATCGCCATGACGGCCTCGTTCGACAGCGGGCCGGGGTTGTTGGCGGCCATGCGGCGCAGGATCTGCGCCTCGCGGTCCGGGCGCTGCTTCTGCGCGACGTTGCCCTTGATGCGGCCGACGGCCTGCACGTGCTTCGAGCGTTCGCTGATCAGCTGCAGGATCTGATCGTCGTAACGGTCGATCGCTTCCCGATGTTTGCGGATTTCGTCTTCGTTCATTGTTCGACCGGTATGTAGCGCACCGAGAGCACGCCGTCGATGCGGGCGATGTCCTGCACGACCTGATCCGGCACCGGACTGTCCACATCGACGAGCGTATAGGCCATCTCGCCCTTCGACTTGTTGACCATATTGTGAATGTTCAGCCCGGCGCGCGCCATGGCGGTGGAGATCTGGCCCACCATGTTGGGTACGTTGGCGTTGGCGATCGCCACGCGGTACGGCGCCTCGCGCGCCATCACCACATCCGGGAAGTTGACCGCATTGCGGATGCAGCCGTCTTCCAGGTACTCACGCACCTGGTCGACCACCATGACCGCGCAATTCTCCTCGGCCTCCCGCGTCGAGGCACCGAGATGAGGCAGCGCCACCACGCAGGGATGGTGCAGCAACGCGGCCGTCGGAAAATCGGTGATGTAATACTTGAGCTTGCGGGTCTCGAACGCGTGCAGCACTGCCTGCTCGTCGACGATGGCGTCGCGCGCGAAATTGAGCAGCACGAGACCCTGGCGCGCCGCATCGAGGGCCGCAGCGTCGATGATGCCTCGCGTCTCGGGCACGAGCGGCACGTGCAGGCTGACGAAATGGCTGGCATGCAGTACCTCGGCGATCGAATGCGCGCGCTTCACCTGGGAAGGCAGGGTCCAGGCCGCCTCCACGGTGATGTGCGGGTCGTAGCCGATCACCTGCATGCCGAGCTTGATCCCGGCGTCGGCGACCAGGCTGCCGATCTTGCCCAGGCCGATCACGCCCAGGGTGTGGCCGGCGAGCTCCATGCCGGCGAACTGCTTCTTGCCGTCTTCCACCCGGGCGTCGAGCCCGTCGCCGCCCTGCAGCCCGGCGACGAAGCGCATCGCCGGCACGAGGTTGCGTGCGCCCATCAGCAGGCCCGCGATGACCAGCTCCTTCACCGCGTTGGCGTTCGCGCCCGGCGCGTTGAACACCGGCACGCCGCGGGCGTTCATCGCCTTCACGGGAATGTTGTTGGTGCCCGCGCCGGCGCGGCCGATGGCCTTCACGCTCGCGGGAATGTCCATGCTGTGCATGTCGGCCGAGCGCACCAAAATCGCATCCGGTTCCGCGATGTCCTTACCGACCTGGTATACGTCTTGCGGGAAGCGCCTGAGGCCGACAGCCGAAATCTGGTTCAGCACCAGAATGCGATAGTTTCGCTTCATGCGTGTTTCGCCTCGAACTCGCGCATGTACTCGACGAGCCGCTGCACGCCTTCGAGGGGCATGGCGTTGTAGATGGAGGCACGCATGCCGCCCACCGAACGGTGCCCCTTGAGCTCCACCAGGCCGCGCTCCCTCGCGCCCTGAAGGAAGGCCTCGTTCAGCGCTTCGTCGGCGAGCGTGAACGGCACGTTCATGATCGAGCGGTCCTCGGGCCGCACCGGGCTGCGGTAGAAATCGGACGAATCCAGCAGCTCGTACAGCAGCGCCGCCTTGGCGCGGTTGCGCCGCTCCATTTCGGCCAGCCCCCCCTCGGCCTTGATCCACTTGAACACCAGGCCGGCGATGTAGCTCGCGCAGGAGGGTGGCGTGTTCG
>QGUL01000458.1 GCA_003242425.1 Pseudomonadota bacterium
TTTAAAGAGCAACGGAATTTTTCATCCCGCGGCCGGGGGCCATGCGGTTCCCGCTGTCTATGCCGTCCCGTGCGACCGTCTGCTGCCCGGTGGGATTGCCTGCGCTCGCAGCAAGGAGCAGCGCGGCAGCGGACAGTAAGGCTCTGCAGGCGATAGTCGCAGTCATCGCTCGAATTCCTCTGATCGTGTGCTTTCCGTATGGCCTGACGCAGCACGCTCCGGCTGCTTGCTGTGAAGCCGGTGCGTTGCTCTCGGAATCGGTGCGGGTGCTGCCATTGAAGCCGCCGGACTCGAACACGGTCGGGTACGCAAAGGCACACGCGGCAGCGTTCTCGGGGCATACGTGCAGGAGGTTTCCGAAACGACTCGCCGCATCGCGGTTGCAGCCGGTGGCATGAGCCAGGAGCCCCCGGGAGAGCGACTCGGCCCCGCGGCGCTGCAGGACACATCTGCCCAGGAACAGGGCGAGCATCGGCAGCAAATTCAACGCTGATCCAGCCTCGCCCCCCGGCACCTTCCGCACTCCCACTTTCTGCTACGTGTTTGTTCTTCGTGCGCCGCCGGCGTGGCGGCACGCCCCCTTCCCAAGGTCCGTGCCCCGAGCTTCGGCCCGCGCTCGCCAGGTCCCACTGACGGGGACGGCTTCACGCGCCGCCATTATGAGAAGCCGGCTTTCCGGCTTCTGAGAGAAGCTTCTCACTTCGGGAGCGGTCCCCTGCCACGCCGCGTGGGCAGTCCCGCCTGTGCTGCACCGCAGAACGGATTGCCACGCGCAGACACAGAAAGTAGACTTGCCGCCCTCTCTTCCGGGCGGTTAGCTCAGCGGTAGAGCACTGCTTTCACACGGCAGGGGTCGAAGGTTCGAACCCTTCACCGCCCACCAGACCTTGCCTCTTCGTCGGGGCTCCCTGCACTCGGGGCCGGACTGCGAATTGGAGCATAGTGGCCCGGCTGCCGCTCGCTCGATACTTTCGGCGAGCCGCGGCAGTGTCGCTCCTGCGCGGCCCTGTTTTCAGCAAGACATACCCGGCGGAGCACGGGTGGTTTCCACTCGCTGCCGGAGTTCCCGGCTACAGGGGAGGCCGGTCGGAACGCGCACCGAACGGGTTTCCGCCCGCCTTCGATCGCGCGACGAACTCGAGAACAACACTTTCCGCCTGCGGACAGAGCATATGAGCAACCTCCTTCGATCCCGGCTCCCTACTCGCGTCCCGGCAGTCGGCCTGATCGCGGTGACTCTGTTGCTAGGTTGCGGCATCGGAGAGAGCCGCGAGGATCGCATTGCACGCGTCGCAGCGAGCTTTGCGTCCGCCGACTACCGCACGGCACTGATCGACCTCAAGAACCTCGTCCGTGAGGAACCACAGAACGCGGACCTCCGGCTTCGTCTGGCGGAAGCACTGCTGCTGACGGGAGCCCCTGAAGTGGCCGCAGCGGAAGCCCGCAAGGCGCGGGAGCTCGGCGCACCGAACGAGTCCGTGGTTCGGCAACTGGCCGCGGCGCTGATCGGTGCCGGCCGATTTCAGGAGGCGCTGGACGAGCTTTCGCGTCCGGAGCTCGAGCCGGTCGCGGATGCGACACTGCTGCGCCTGCGCGGTGAAGCCTTCGCAGGGCTCGGTCGCCTCGCGGAAGCCCGCGAGGAGTTCACTGATGCACTGGCGAAGGATCCTCAGGACGTCGCCGCGCGTCTCGGCCTCGCAGCCGTTCTCGAGCAGCTCGACGGATCCGATGCCGCGAAGAGAGAGATCGACCGGGCACTGGAGCTCGCGCCGCAGGAGCTGGACGCGCATCTGGCGCTCGCGAGGTGGTTCATCCGGGCCGGAGAGCAGGAGCAGGCGTATCGTGCATTCACGGCGGCTCTGCCACTGGCGCGGCAACGTGGGTCGATGCATGAAGCGTCTGTGGATGCGGCT
>QGUL01000094.1 GCA_003242425.1 Pseudomonadota bacterium
GGCGGGGCGGTACCTGTGTTCCCCGCGCGCGACGTCCAGGAGGAAGCGCGCGAGCAAGGCCCGCCACGGCAGGCGCGGCTGGATGAGCCGGTCGAGCGCTTCCTCGAGGGCCGCGCCCAGACTGCCCACATTGGCCGCTTCGAGCGCCGCCGACGCGAGCCGGTTCCGCCACGCCTCGGCGAGCGCCTCGGCAGGCATCAGCGTGCTGCCGCGCGTGGCAACCTCGTCGAAGCCGTCGCGATGCGCTTCCAGAAAAGCTTCGCCCGCAAGCTGCGTCGCCTCGGCATCGCCGCCGCGGTCGCTTGCGATCGCGGCTTCGCCGCTGCCCGCGCGGCCGAACCAGTGTTCGTCCAGCGTCTCTGCCGGCTCGTCGGGCAGCAGCGCGTAGATTTCTTCGGCGGACAGTCCGCGGAAAGCAGGATCGAGCAAGGCGCCGGGGGGTGGCGCGAAGCCGTCGTCCACCAGCAGTTGATTCACGCAGTAATCGCAGGCGCGGTCCCAGCGCGCGGCCAGACGATGGCCGCGGCGGTGAAAATGCAGCAGCGCGCAATGCAACGCTTCGTGCGCCAGCATGAAGCGCGTGTCGTCGAAGGACAGCCGTTCGATGTAATCGCGGCTGTAGTAGAGCGCGCGCGCATCGGTGGCGATGCTCGCGCAGCGCGGATGCTCGACGAGCGGCAGATGCATCAGCAGCGCGCCGATGAAGGGCCGGTCGAGGATCAGGCGGGCGCGCGCCGCTTCGAGCTTGCGCCGGACGCGCGCCGACGCGGAGTCGCCCTCAACTGCGCGCATAGGACAGCAGATCGCCGACCTCCGCGGCCCAGTCGGCGAAGGCCGGCACTTCGTACAGCGGCCGCGGCAGGTTGCGCTGCAGATCGATGACGAGCATCAGCCCGAGCTCGCGCTGCGGAAAACGGCGCGCGTAATCGAGCACGTGCGCCGCCGCCTCGAGCTGCGCCTCGCGCGGCAGGCGCATGACGTGGCGCACCAGCGCCGCCGCGACGGCGTATTGCATCTCCACCCCGCGCGGCACGCGCTGTTCGCGTCCCGCCGCGATGGCAGCCACATCCGGCAACGCGTCGAGATGCTCCAGGAACGCGCGGCAGGCGAGCCCCGCAGCCGGGCCTACACAGGCCTTCAACGCCTCGCCCAGGAGCTCCGGCACGTCGGCGAACTTGCGCAGCGCGCGGTCGGCGAATTCCCACGACCGCGGCGACGGAAAGGCGACCATGTAGCGCGCCGGATCGAAATCGAACAGCAGATCGGGGCGGAAGCGTAGGAAGGCGATGAGCCGCTCGTCGATGCCCTCGGCATGCGCCCATCGCACCCAGTCGTCGAGGTCCGGTTCGAGCTCGTAATGGGTGAAGCGGTTGGCGAGCGGCGCCGGCATCTGGTAGGTCACGCCGCGGTCGCCCTGGCGGTTGCCGGCGGCGAAGATCCCAGCCCGGCGGCACCACATAGTCCCCCAGACGGCGGTCGAGGATCAGTTGGTAGGCCGCGGCCGTGACGGTGGGCACGGCCGAAGTGATCTCGTCGAGGAACAGGATGCCGCGCTCGCCGTGCCGTTCGGCATCGGGCAGCAGCGCCGGCACCGACCACACCACATGGCGGCCGTCGCGGAAGGGAATGCCGCGCAGATCGGTGGGCTCCATCTGCGCCAGCCGGATATCGATCAGTGGCACGCCGTGGCGTTTGGCGATGTCGGCCACGATCTGCGACTTGCCCACGCCCGGCGGTCCCCACAGCATCACAGGCGTGTGCCGTCCGCTCGCAACGGCTGCGAACTCGCGTTCCAGCACCGCTTGGATCTGAGAGGGACGCAAGAGAAGGGATTCTCGAATGACGGACGGAAGCCGCGGCGCGGCCGGTCGTGGGCTATCATAACATGCACCATTTCCGGCTTCGACGCGCCATGAAGTTCTGCTCCAACTGCGGCGACCCCGTGGTGCGGCGCATTCCGCCCGGGGACAATCTGCCGCGTTACGTCTGCGACGCCTGCAGCACCATCCATTACCAGAACCCGCGCATGGTGGTGGGCTGCATTCCCGAATGGGAGGGCCGCATCCTGCTCTGCCGCCGCGCCATCGAGCCGCGTCACGGCTATTGGACGCTGCCGGCCGGATTCATGGAGAACGAGGAGACGCTGGCCCAGGCCGCGCTGCGCGAGACGCTGGAGGAAGCCAATGCGCGCGTGGAACTGCATGACGTGTACAGCGTGCTGTCGGTGCCGCACGTGAGCCAGGTGCACGTGTTCTATCGCGCGCGCCTGCTCGATCTGGATTTCCGGCCGGGCGCCGAAAGCCTGGAAGTACGGCTGTTCGAGGAGGCGGAAGTGCCGTGGGATCAGCTCGCCTTCCGCACCGTGACGACGACGCTGCGCCGCTATTACGCCGACCGCCGCAACGGCGGTTTCCGCCTGCATACCGAAGACATCCGTTGAACGACGGAACACTCGGCCGCGATGATTGCCTGGCTGGACGACACCCAGCGCTTCCCGCCGCTCGAAGCGGCTTTGCGTGAGCCGAACGGGCTGCTCGCCGTGGGCGGCGACCTCTCGCCGGGCCGCTTGCTGGAGGCCTACAGCCGCGGCATCTTCCCCTGGTACTCGGACGGCGATCCCATCCTGTGGTGGAGCCCGGACCCGCGCATGGTGCTGTTCCCGGACGAGCTGCGGGTGACGCGGTCGCTCGCCAAGGTCCTGCGCAACAAAGCGTACGAGGTGCGTTTCGATACCGCCTTCGAAGCGGTCATCGCGGGCTGCGCCGCACCACGCGACGGCGAAGCGGGCACGTGGATTGTCCCGGACATGCAGGCCGCCTACACCCGGCTGCACCGCATGGGCTACGCGCATTCGGTGGAGACCTGGATCGACGGCAAGCTGGCGGGCGGGCTGTACGGCGTGGCGCTGGGCAGGATGTTCTACGGCGAGTCCATGTTCACCCGCGTGCGGGACGCCTCGAAGATCGCGCTCTTCCATCTCGTGCGACTGCTCGAGGCGCAGGGCTACGGCATGATCGACTGCCAGATGGAAACCGCGCACCTCGCTTCGCTGGGCGCGCGGCCCATTCCGCGCACCGAGTTCGCCCGGCGGCTCGCGGACTTGATACACTGCGAGGGCGAGGTCGGCCCCTGGACCCACCACGGGCCGATGCACAATGGGGAGCGTATCGCGCCGCGCGAAGGCGCCGAGAACGACCGATGTCGAAGCTGAACGATCTGCCCCACGCCGTCCTGCAGTTCTACGTGACGGCGCCCTACCCGTGCAGCTACCTGGACGGCCGGCTGGCACGCTCCCAGGTCGCGACGCCCAGCCACCTCATCGGCAACGAGCTCTACGGCCAGCTCGTACGCCTCGGCTTCCGCCGCAGCGGCATCTTCACCTACCGGCCCTATTGCGACGCCTGCCGCGCCTGCGTGCCGGTGCGCATTCCCGTGGACCGCTTCACGCCCGCGCGCTATCAGCGGCGCGCCCTCAAACGCCACGAACACCTGCAGGCCACCACGCTGGGCCTGCGCTTCCGCGCCGAGCACTACGCGCTTTATCTGCGCTATCAGGCCACGCGCCACGCCGGCGGCGGCATGGACCAGGACAGCCGCGACCAGTACTCGCACTTCCTGCTGCAAAGCCGCGTCAACACCCGGCTGATCGAATTCCGCGACCAGGGCCGGCTCGCCATGGTGAGCATCGTCGATTACCTCGACGACGGCCTGTCCTCGGTCTACACCTTCTTCGATCCGGACATCCCCGGCGCGAGCCTCGGCACCTACAACATCCTCTGGCAGATCGAGCAGTGCCGCGCGCTCGGCCTGCCCTACCTCTATCTCGGCTACTGGATCCGCGACAGCCGCAAGATGGCCTACAAGGCGCGCTTCCGTCCCATCGAAGGCCTCATCGGCGGCGAATGGCGCGAGCTGAGCGAAGCCGACATGGCAGGCGCGGGACTCTAGCGGGCCGTACGCAGCGCGGGTGTTAAACTCGCGCCCCATGCTGTACGCCCTGGCACGACCCTTCCTCTTCCGTCTCGATCCGGAAACCGCGCACGAGCTGGCGCTGTGTTCCTCCGATCTGCTCGCGCGCCTGCCCGGCGTGCCGGGCAAAGCCCTGACGGGCCGCAAAGTGCGGGCGATGGGACTGGAATTCCCCAACCCGGTGGGACTGGCCGCCGGACTGGACAAGAACGGCGCCCACATCGACGGCCTTGCCGCGCTCGGCTTCGGTTTCATCGAAGTCGGCACGGTGACGCCGCGCCCGCAGCCCGGCAACCCCAAGCCCCGCCTGTTCCGTCTGCCCGAAGCGCGCGCGATCATCAACCGCATGGGCTTCAACAACGAGGGCGTCGAACGTCTGGTGGAGAACGTGCGCCGGGCGCGCTACGACGGCATCCTCGGCATCAACATCGGCAAGAACTTCGATACGCCGGTGGAACGTGCCGCCGACGACTATGTCGCCTGTCTGGAGAAGGTGTACGAGGTGGCGAGCTACGTCACCATCAACATCTCCTCGCCCAACACCAAGAACCTGCGGCAGCTGCAGCAGGCCGACGAGCTCTCGGCACTGCTGGAGCGCATCACCCGCACGCGTGAAAGCCTCGCGCAGCGCTTCAAGAAGCGCGTGCCCCTGGCGGTGAAGATCGCGCCGGATCTGGACGACGAAGGCCTTGAGGCGATCGCGGAAGCCCTGCGCCGCTACGGCATCGACGCGGTCATCGCCACCAACACCACGCTCTCGCGCGAGGAAGTGAAGGGGCTCCCGCATGCCGAGGAAACCGGCGGGCTGTCGGGCGCGCCGCTCACCGCACGCTCGACCGCGATCGTGCGCAAGCTGCACGCGCTGCTCGGCGACGAGATTCCCATCATCGGCGTCGGCGGCATCATGAGCGGCGCCGACGCGGCGGAGAAACTCGCCGCCGGCGCAACGCTCGTACAGCTCTACAGCGGTCTGATCTATCGCGGCCCGGAACTGGTCACCGAAGCGGTCGAAGCCACTCGATGAACACAGAGCGCCTCGTCGCCGAGATCGACGCCCTGCTGCCGCAAACCCAGTGCACCAAGTGCGGCTATGCGGGCTGCGAGCCCTACGCGCGCGCCATCGCCGCGGGCGAAGCGGACATCAACCGCTGTCCGCCGGGCGGTGCGGCGGGCATCGCCGCGCTGGCCGCCCTGCTCGGCCGCGCGCCCGTTCCGCTCGACACCAGCCGCGGCACCGAACGGCCGCGCCACGCCGCGTATATCGACGAAGCGCGCTGCATCGGCTGCACGCTCTGCATCCAGGCCTGTCCCGTCGACGCCATCGTCGGCGCGCCGAAGCAGTTGCATACGGTGGTCGCAGAACTTTGCAGTGGCTGCGATCTGTGCGTGCCGCGCTGCCCGGTCGATTGCATCGACATGCGCCCCTACCCGGCCGCCTGGACCCGCGCCGACGCCGACGCGGCACGCGCGCGCCTGCACCGCCGCCGCGCACGACTGGAACGCGACAAGGCCGAACGCGAGGCGCGCCTCGCCGAAGCCGCGCTCGCCAAAGCCGGTGAAGCGGAAACGCGTCAGGCTTTCATCCGTGCCGCCATGGAACGCGCGCGGGCGCGCCGCGCCGCCGCCTCGGGAAACCGATGAACGCCGCGAAGCGAGCCGAAATTTTCGCGCGCTTCCAGGCCGCGAATCCCTCGCCCACCACGGAGCTGGAGTACCGCACGCCCTTCGAGCTGCTGGTGGCCGTGATCCTAAGCGCGCAGGCGACCGACAAAAGCGTCAACATCGCCACACGCAAGCTCTTCCCTGTGGCCAACACGCCACAGGCGATCTACGCGCTCGGCTACGAGGGGCTGGTGCCCTACATCCGCACCATCGGCCTCTACCGTACCAAGGCGAAGAACATCATCGAGACCTGCCGCCTGCTGCTGGAAAAGCACGGCGGCGAGGTGCCGGCCGAACGCGAAGCGTTGGAAGCGCTGCCCGGTGTCGGCCGCAAGACCGCCAACGTGATCCTCAACACCGTGTTCGGCCAGCCCACCATCGCTGTGGACACGCACATCTTCCGGGTCGCGAACCGCACCGGCCTCGCGCCGGGCAAGGACGTCCTGGAAGTGGAGCGCAAGCTGATGAAATGCGTGCCGGAGGAATACCGGCTGCACGCGCATCACTGGCTCATTCTGCACGGCCGCTACGTCTGCAGGGCGCAGAAGCCCGACTGCCCGCGCTGCCTGATCCGCGACCTGTGCGAATACAAGGCGAAGACGGCCGCCGAACCGAGGGCTGTGCCGCAACGGCGTAGAATCGGTGTTCGAGCCTGAAAGCCCGTCCCCCATGTTCAATCCCACCCGCGAACAGGTCCGGCAGTTCTTCTTCGACGCCTGGCGCAAGTACCGCCAGGGTGCGCCGCTGGAAGGGCTGGAGACCGTCGCCGTCGAAGTCGCGCTCATGCACCCCGAATACCACGAGGTGCTCGACCAGCCCGAGCGCTATATCGACCGCCAGTACACGCCCGAGGAAGGGCAGATGAACCCCTTCCTGCACATGAGCCTGCACGTGGCGATCGCAGAACAGCTCTCCATCGACCAGCCGCCCGGCATCCGCGCGGAATTCGAACGCCTCGTGCGCGCGCGCGGCGACCGCCACGAAGCGCTGCATGATGTCCTGGAATGCTTGGGCGAGATCGTCTGGCGGGCGCAGCGCGACCGCACGCCCCCGGACGGCGAGGCCTATCTGGAATGCCTGCGCCGGCGTTGAGCCGGACGCACCAAAGAAAAAATCCCCGCCGAGGCGGGGATTTTTCGTTTCGAGGCGGCTTACTTGCTTGCGCTCTGCAGCCGCGATTCGCGGATCAGGTAGAGCGAGCCTTTCTGGCTGGCGAAATAGGCCGCGAGGTTCTCCATGTCCCGCTCGCTCAGGGGCTGCACCTGCGCCGCCATGATGGGGTTCTTGCGCGCGCCGGACTTGTACTGCTTCATGGCCTG
>QGUL01000459.1 GCA_003242425.1 Pseudomonadota bacterium
TAAGGACGCCGGGACAGATCAGTGAAGTGCTGCGCAGCCCCGCCGGGTTCCATGTGCTCAAGCTGCACGACCGCCGCGGCAGCGCCACGCCGCTGGAGGCGATGACGGTGGAGCAGACCCGCGTGCGACACATCCTCGTGCGCACCAACGAACTGGTCTCGGAAGAGGAGGCCTTGCGCAAGCTCACCGTGCTGCGCGAACGCATCGTACAGGGGGCCGATTTCGCCGAACTCGCGCGGCTCAATTCGGACGACGCGAGCGCGGCCCGCGGCGGCGATCTGGGCTGGGTGCTGCAGGGCGACACGGTGCCCGAGTTCGAGCGCGCAATGAACGCGCTGGCGCCGGGCGAAATCAGCCGGCCGGTGAAGACGCCGTTCGGCTATCACCTCATCCAGGTTCTGGAGCGCCGCGTCGCCGACGTCAGCGGCGACCGCAAGCGCATGGAAGCGCGGCGCATCCTGCACGAACGCAAGGCCGAAGAGGCGTACCAGGAATGGCTGCGCCAGTTGCGCGACCGTGCCTTCGTGGAGTACCGGCTCGAGGAGGGCTGAGCGCGTGGCATCGCAGCCGCCGCGTATCGCCGTCACCAGCGGCGAGCCGGCCGGCATCGGGCCGGACATCTGCATCGCGCTCGCGGAACGCGAGTTCGAAGCCGAGCTGGTCGTGCTCGGCGATCAATCCCTGCTCGCGCAGCGCGCGGCGCGACTGAACCGCTCTGTGGACGGGCTGCGCATCCGGCACATCCCGGCGAGCGCGCCGTGCACGCCCGGCGTGCTGGACCCGGCCAACGGTCCCTATGTCCTGGCGCTGCTCGACGAGGCGATCGAAGGTTGTCTTGCCGGCCGCTACGACGCCATGGTCACCGCGCCGGTGCAGAAGAGCGTCATCAACGACGCCGGCATCGCCTTCACCGGTCACACCGAATACCTGGCCGACCGCGCCGGCGCGGAAGTCGTCATGATGCTTGCCGGCGGCGGCTTGCGCGTGGCGCTGGCCACCACGCATCTCGCGCTCAAGGACGTTCCCGGTGCGCTGAACCGGGATGCGCTCACGCGCGTGCTGCGCATCATCGATGCCGATCTGCGGCGCCGTTTCGGCATCGCCGAACCCCGCGTCCTCGTGGCCGGGCTCAATCCGCATGCGGGCGAAAGCGGCTATCTGGGCCGGGAGGAAATCGACATCATCACGCCGGTGCTCGACGCACTGCGCGCCGAGGGCATGCGGTTACGGGGCCCCCTGCCGGCCGACACGCTGTTCACGCCCCGCCATCTTGCCGAGGCGGACTGCGTGCTGGCGATGTATCACGACCAGGGTTTGCCGGTGCTCAAGTACGCGAGCTTCGGCCGCGGGGTCAACATCACGCTCGGTCTGCCCTTCATCCGTACGTCGGTCGATCACGGCACGGCGCTCGACCTGGCGGCAACCGGCAAGGCCGATCCTGGCAGCCTGTTCGAGGCGATCGAGACCGCCATCGACATGGTGCGGCACGAACGCCGGGCACGGGGCGGCCAATGACTCGTGCGCCGGGCAACGGGCTGTCGCGCCGCTCGAACCGATGAAACCCCACATTCCGCGCCGCCGCTTCGGCCAGAACTTCCTCGTCGACCGGAACATCATCGAGGCGATCGTCGCCGCGATCGCTCCGTCGCCTGGCGAGACCGTCGTCGAAATCGGGCCGGGCTTCGGCGCGCTCACCCAGCCGCTGCTCGAACGGCTGCCGAGCCTGCACGTGATCGAGATCGACCGCGAGCTCGTCGCCCGCCTGCGGGACCGGTATCCCGCCGACCGTCTAGTCATCCACGAAGGCGACGTGCTCGACTTCGATTTCGGCAGCCTGCCGGCGCCGTTCAGGCTGGTCGGCAATCTGCCTTACAACATTTCGACCGAGCTGCTGTTCCGCATCGTCC
>QGUL01000460.1 GCA_003242425.1 Pseudomonadota bacterium
GTGTCGCGGCCTTGTCTGCCCGTCTTGAGTGTGCGTGCCCGACTTTTCGAACCCTCCGCGTGCCGTCGGCCTGGACGCCCTCGCCGTGGCGGGTGCGGTGGTATGGCTCGCCGGCACGCGGCTGTCGCGCTACGCCGCGGCGATTTCCGAACGCAGCGGCATCGGTCAGGCGGTGATCGGCATGCTGCTGCTCGCGGCCGTGAGCTCGCTGCCGGAAATCGCCATCACCGTCACGTCCACGCTCGACGACGTGGCGGCGCTCGCGATCAACAACCTGCTCGGCGGCGCGGCGCTGCAGGTGACGCTGCTCGCGCTTGCCGACGCGCTGCTGGTCCGCGGCGCGCTCACGCATGTGGTGGCGAAGCCCAGCGCGCTCATCCAGGGCGTGCTGCTGATCCTGATGCTGGCGATGTTCGTCGCCGGCGTGGTGGTCGGCGACCGGCCGCTGCTGGGCGTGGGCCTCTGGTGCTGGGCCATCCTGTGCATCTACCTCGCCGCGATCTGGACCATCGCGCACGCGCGCGATGCGTGGGTTCCGGGAACCGCCGCGACGACCGGCGGCAAAGCGCTCGACACCGGCGATGGCCTCCCTGACGCGCCGCGCGGGGAAAGCGACGAGCGTCTCGTCCGCCTGATCGTCAAAACCGTGATCGCGGCGGCGTCCATCCTCGTCGCCGGCTATGCGCTCGCCCGCACCGGCGAGGCGATCGCCGAACAGAGCGGCCTCGGGGCGAGCTTCGTCGGCGCGGTGGTGCTCGCCTTCGTCACCTCGCTGCCGGAGATGAGCACCATCTACGGCGCGGTGAAGCTGGGCCGCTACGTCATGGCGGTGTCGGAAGTGTTCGGCACCGCGATGTTCAACGTCGCGCTGGTGTTCCTGGTCGATGCGGTGTACGCGGGCGCGCCCGTCCTTACCGAGGCGGGCGCCTTTTCCGGTTTCGCCGCCCTGCTGCTCGTCGCGCTGGTGGCGGTCTATGTGGTGGGCCTGCTGGAGCGGCGCGACACCGTGGTGCTGCGCATGGGCCTCGATTCGCTGATCGTGCTGATCTTCTACTTCGGCGGCCTCGCCGTGCTCTACCGACTGCGCTGAAATGACCGAGCTGCCCAATCCCGGCCTGCGCCCGCGAGGCGAATACGAAAAGCTGCTCGCCATCTGGCGCCCGCCTTCGGGCTGGCGCTTCCTGAGCGCGGTGAACAACACCTACATCGGCATGTTCTATGTCGGTACGGCGCTCCTGTTCTTCATCCTCGCGGGCATCCTCGCGCTGCTGATGCGCGTGCAGCTCGCCGTGCCGGAGAACCAGTTCCTCGGTCCTGAGACCTACAACCAGTTCTTCACCATGCACGGCACGGTGATGATGTTCCTCTTCGCCGTGCCGGCAGTGGAAGCGGTGGGCGTGCTCCTGCTGCCCAACATGCTCGGCGCGCGCGACCTGCCCTTTCCGCGCCTGTCCGCCTACGCCTACTGGGCCTATCTGGTCGGCGGGCTGGTGTTCTTCGCAAGTCTGTTCTTCGACGTCGCGCCCGACGGCGGCTGGTTCCTCTATCCGCCGCTCTCCAGCATCGTGTTCTCGCCCGGCGTCAACAACGACTTCTGGCTGCTCGGCATCGGCTTCATCGAGATCTCCGCCATCGCCGGCGCGATCGAGCTCATCGTCGGCATCCTGCGCACCCGCGCGCCGGGCATGAAGCTCTCGCAAATGCCGGTCTTCGCCTGGGCGATGCTGGTGCTGGGCGGCATGATCGTGTTCGCCTTTCCGGCGGTGATCGTGTGCACGCTGCTCCTGGAACTGGAGCGCGCCTTCCACTGGCCTTTCTTCATGGCGGACAAAGGCGGCGACCCGCTGCTGTGGCAGCACCTGTTCTGGTTCTTCGGGCATCCCGAGGTGTACATCATTTTTC
>QGUL01000095.1 GCA_003242425.1 Pseudomonadota bacterium
AAGGGGGGGCGGGGGAACAGAAGGGCCGTTTGGGGTTTGCGCGGCCGGCGATTGGGATCAGCCGCAAGGCGCCTTTCAGGTACCGGCGCGGTTCGAGCGCAAGATAGAGCGCGAGGAACACGATGAGCAGCGCGTTCGCGACCGCACCGAGCGTGACGGTGGCGAAACGCGTGAGGCCTTTCAGCGTGCCCGAAGTGCTTTCGCCGGCGCGCTCGATCGCGTCGTTCATCGTGCCGGCGAGCGGCGAGCGCTCGATCCGTTCCATGATCTGCTGGGCCGCTTCCGGCCGGCGGCGCGCGAGCTCTCCCATCTGTTGGACGATCTGATTGCCGAACAACCAGGCCGCGCCGGCGACGATCGCCGTCAACACGAGCACGACGAGGATCACGCTCCAGCGTTCGGACAGATGCAGCCGCCGATGCAGCGGGTCGGCCAGGGCGCGCAGCACGGTGGCGAATACGATGCCGGCGAAAGCGAGCAGCAGCACGTCGGCGAGTGCCCAGGCGAGCAGGGCGGTCGCACCGATCACGACGGTGACGCTCACATAGCGCGCATAGCTGCGGATATCGATCAACGAGACGTACCCGGTTGTTTTGTCTACCGTTTGCAAGTTCGAGGCCCGCGCCGGAACGGCTTATGCAGGGATGCGGGCGTTCAAGCCGTACGGAGGGCCGCGATGAGTGCAGGCATTGAGCGTCCCAGCCGCGCACAGGCCGAGGAGGCGGTACGCACCCTGATCCGATGGGCCGGCGACGATCCGGACCGCGAGGGCCTGCGCGACACGCCCGGACGCGTGGTCCGGGCTTACGAGGAATTCTTTTCCGGTTACGCCGAAGATCCGGTGAAGGTGCTGGAGCGCACCTTCACGGAAGTGGACGGTTATGACGAGATGATCGTCATGAACGACATCCGCTTCGAAAGTCATTGCGAGCATCACATGGCGCCGATCATCGGCAAGGCGCACATCGGTTATCTGCCGGACCGGCGTGTCGTAGGCATCTCCAAACTCGCGCGCCTGGTGGACATTTATGCACGTCGGCTGCAAATCCAGGAAAAGATGACCGTGCAGATCGCCGATACCCTGATGCAGGTGTTGCGTCCCAAGGGCGTGGCCGTGGTCCTCGAAGCCGCCCATCAATGCATGACCACGCGCGGCGTCCACAAGCCGGGCGTCACGCTCGTCACCAGCCGCATGGTCGGCATTTTCCGCACCAACAGCGATACGCGGCGCGAATTCCTGGAAATCGCCCGCGTGCGCGGCACCAGCGTTCCCGACTTCACCTGAATAGTGCGCACGCCGCTTGTATGCGGCTCCGGTGAACCCCCGCGCCGCGTGGCGCGCCGAGGGAAGTCAAAGGAGACGAAGATGCGAGTGAGCGAAGCAATGACGCGCGACGTGCGCGTGGCCGATCCGCGACAGACCATCCGCGAAGCTGCGCGGATCATGGCGGAGATCGATGCCGGCGTGTTGCCGGTTGGCGAAGACGACCGCCTGGTGGGGATGATCACCGACCGCGATATCGCCGTGCGTGCGGTGGCATTCGGCAAAGGCCCCGATACGCCGGTGCGCGAAGTCATGAGCGAGGAAGTGCTGTACTGCTTCGAGGATGACGACATCGACGAAGTGGCCGAGAACATGAGCAGCGTGCGAGTGCGGCGGTTGCCGGTGGTGAACCAGGACAAGCGCCTGGTCGGCATCGTGTCTCTGGGCGATCTCGCCGTGACGCAGGGCGGCGACGCGGCGGGCAAGGCGATGGAGGGCATCGCGAGACCCGGCGGACCACATTCCCAGTGAGACGCCGTTCCCGGCTGTCCCCGACATCGTGGCGCGGGGTATGGGGCTTGCACCACTGTGAGACGCGGCCCCTTTGCGCCGCGCATCACCGTGCCGGAGGTTCGCGCAAGCGGACTTCGGCCGTCCGGAAGGAGAGAGCAAAATGGTGGAACGCAATCGCCAGGGCGAATACGACGAGCGCCGTGCCGGCGAGCGGGAAGATTCGTACTCGGCTCAGCAGCAACGCCAGTCCTCGCAGGATCGCTACGGCGCTCGGGGCGACTGGCAACGCGAGGGGCGTCAGCCCTCACAGCAGAACTACGGACAACAGGACTATGGCCGTCAGCAGTGGCAGCAGGATAGCGGCCAGTCACGGCAACGCGAACCGTACTATCCCCACTACGGCGACATGCAGGGCTACGGCGGATTCATGGGGCACGGTTCGCCGGACGAAGAACGCCGTTACGGCCAGCAGCAGGGCGGGCAGGAGCGCTATCAGAGCGAGCACGACATTCCCGTGTACGGTTCGGGCCGCGGACCTTATGCCACGCTGGCGGGCTACGGCGCGTATAGCGGCATGGGGCCGGAAAACTACGACGTCGGTCAGCGCCAGCGCGAAGGCTCGTGGCAGGGAAGCGATACGCACCGTCCTTCCTACGGACCTTACGGCGGACAGATGTCGCAGCGCGATTACGGTGCCTACGGTGCGCAGGGCTACGGCGGCGAGGGCGGTTCGGGCGCGCAGGGTTACGGCGGTCAGGGCGCCTACGGCCGATACGGCTCGCAAAGCGATTATGGTACGCCCGGCGGCTACGCGGGCGACCGTGTGTACCGGCAGCAGAGCGGCGCGCAGCACGAAACCGGCGGCGGCGCGCACTACGGCGGTCAAGTGAGCTACGGACAAGGCGCGTACGGCGGCTACGGCCAGGGCGAGTGGGGCCGTTCGAGCGGGCAGAGCGGTCCGAGCTGGGGCAACTGGGGCCAGTCCGGCCCCGCCGCCAAACAGCAGCGTCGCGGACCGAAGGGCTATCAACGTTCCGACGAACGCCTGAAGGAAGACATCTGCGAACGGCTGATGAACCGCTGGGACATCGATTCCAGCGACGTCAGCATCGAGGTCTCGGGCGGCAACGTGATCCTGGAAGGCAACGTTCCCGAACGCCGTATGCGTCACGCGATCGAGGATCTCGTCGACGATTGCTACGGCGTGCGCGACATCGACAACCGTCTGCGCGTGCAGCGCTTCTACGGCGAGACGACTTCCGGTGCCGCGGCGGAAAGCCGTTCCCAATATGGACAGAGCGTCTCGCAGCAAAGCGGTTCGCAATCGGGCCAATCGTCCGGGAGCGGCACTCAACAGAACATCACCGCCGCGCAGACGGGGCAGGATTCGGCCACCGACGCGCGCATGGGTTCGACCGCGCCTTCGAGCGCACCGGCACGCGCCGCATCGACGATCAAGAAAGACGAATGAAGCTTCGGCCTCCGAGTCCGTGTGGGACGGAGGCCGACATCTTCGGTCAGATTGCACCGACCGGCATAGGCATTGCGACTGTCAACGCGTGGCTTCGCATCGAAGCCGGACAACAGGAGACACGCGATGAAAGATCTACGCACCTTGACGGTCGCTTCCACGTTTGCGGCGTTGTTCGCCGCCGCACCGCTCCATGCGGCCGAGACTTCGCAAGGCCGTGTGCAGGACAGCCCGCAACAGTTGGGCGGCCCGGGCGCTGAAGGTCGCAGCAATCCCGGCGATACCGGTCGCGCTGCGACGACAGAAGAGGCCGAACGTTACGGCGGTCAATCGGACAGCGTGTCGGGCAGCACCGGCGGGCGAGGCCAACCGGGCTCGCAGGACATCGATCAGCGCGGCAGTACCGCGCGCGAGCGCGGGCAGCAGGGTTCGACCGAACCGGGCAGTCCGGAATCCGGATCGTCGAACCGTTCCGGTTCGCCTTCGTCATCGCCGCGTTGAACGCAGCGTCGCGAACAGGGCCGGCTCGCCGCCGGCCTTTTTCATGCGCTACGTCGCAGTGGGGCGAAGGCATGCGCTTTGCCCGCTTGATGCGTCGGGGCGCATCGCGTCACGGCTTCCTTGCAAGAAATCCGGACAGGAGACGAGGCATGAGACAGATCAGCACGCTCGCAGCAGGCGCGCTCGCCCTCGCGCTGTGTGCATTGCCGGCGTCCGCACAGACAGGCGGCACATCGGGTAGCGGCACCGGCGCAGCGACGCCCGGTGCGGAACCGAGCGGTACGACGCCCGGATCGAGCGCCATCGGCAGCCATCCGCGTTCCGCCGACAGCATCGATGGCACCGGCGTGGGCAGTCCTTCCATTCGCGGCGGCACCGGCGGAATGGGTTCAGGCACCGATCCGATGGAGAGCGATGTCGAGCGGGCGAGACGCGGCGATCGCGGCGACATGGATTCCCGCCGCGACCAGCAGATCCGCGACGAACAGCGGCGCGCCTACGAACGGCGTTCGCTGGAGCAGCAGCGCGGCAACCCCACCGGCACCGGCAGTCCCAGCGGACCGGCTTCCATACTGAACCGCTAAGCCGGTGCAGCCCACGACCTGAACAGTACCAAGGACGAACCCATGACTCTCAATCTATTCGACTCCAAAGGCACACCTGTGGCGAAGCAGCGCTTTTCATGGCGCGAGCTGACGCCGAAGCCCATCAGCAAACTCGACGACGACGCCTTCACGCGCGTGCGCGTCATCCTCATGAACGGCGTCGAGTCGGATGCTGTGCGCCTGCAATACGCCATGCAGCGTTTCAACCGCGAACTGCGCCTGCCCATCGCCGAGATCATGCGCGCCGAGCATCACCAGCAGACCATGATCAACTGGCTGCTGAGCCCCGATCACTCGCCGCTGGAGATCACCATCGGCTACGAGCAGGTCGCGATCGAAGTGACTTCGTCGGTGGCGCAGAACGAGCCCGATCCCTATCTCGCGCAGGTGTACCGCTTCGGACTGCTGGAGGATTTCGATCACCTCTACCGCTACGCGGCGTTGATGGACCGCCTGGAAGGCAAGGATGCCAATAACATCCTGCAGGGATACACCGACATTATTCCGGGACGGCCGACTTCCATCCAGCACCGCCATCCCGAGGACGACCTGCGCGATCCGTACGGACCGGACTCCGATCCGCTCAGCAAGATCCATGCGGCGCTCATCACCGCGGCCGAATACCAGACCCACGAGTACTACATGCATTACGGTCCATGGTTCGCCGATCCGGTCGCGCGCCAGCTCTACGCCGAAATCGCCTCGGTGGAAGCGCAGCACGTCACGCAATACAGCTCGCTCATCAATCCGGACGACGACGGGCTTACGCAACTGCTCATGCACGAAGCGATGGAGGTCTATACCTACTGGAGCTGCATGGAGCAGGAGGACAACCCCCGCATCAAGGCGATCTGGGAGCGCTTCTTCGACTACGAGCTGGGCCACTTCCACACGGTGGCCGAGCTGTACAAGAAGACGCTGCGCAAGGATCCGCAGGCGCTGTTCCCCAAGGCCTTCGACCGGCGCATCGAGTTCAAGAGCCATCGCGACTTCGTCGCACAGGTGTTGCAGGAAGAAGTGCACCTGCGCGCGCGCGGTCCGCGGTTCATCGAGGACAAGGACGCTGAGGGCGAGCGCACCATCGAGTACCGCGAAACGCTGAACGCGGACGGCATTCCGTCGGACGCGGCCTCCGCAGGCTACCAGTGGTATCCGGGCACGGAGCTGGCGCGCAAAGTCGTCAATCTTTGAACGCCGGCCGAACAGGAGACAGACCATGGCAAAGTCCACCCAGATGGGGATGAACCGGACCGGGGCGCAGATGGCACCCGAGAACGTCAAACAGATGCAGCAGGACGCCAGCCAGCTCATGCAACTGCAGGACACGCAGGTGCAGGTCGGCAGCGAGTTCGACGCGATCGAGATGCGGCTCAAGGAGATTGCCGAAACCGATCGCGTCGGTTCGGTGCCGCTGCCGGGCACGGTGAAGGGCGCGGTCAAGGCCGGTATGCAGAAGATGATGGGCCGCAACGCCGAGGTGTTCATCGACAAGCTCGGCGAACGCCTGGCCTACGAGCGCACGGGCGTGCGGCTGTACGAGGCGCTGATCGTCAAATGCCGCGGCGCGGCGCAGGAAGGCCGGTTCAACGTGTCCATCGACCAGCTGCTGCACATCCATGACGAAGAGGCGCGCCACTTCAAGCTGCTCACCGAGGCCATGACGAAGCTGGGCGCGGATCCGACGGCGATGACGCCCTGTGCGGACGTCGTGGGCGTGCAGTCGATCGGCATCCTGCAGGTGCTGACCGACCCGCGCACTTCGATCCCGCAATGCCTCAACGCCATGCTGACCGTGGAGCTGGCGGACAACGCCGCCTGGGAACTGCTGATCCAGCTCGCGCAGGACATGGGACAGGACGATCTCGCCGAACAGTTCGAAGGCGCGCTGGCCGCGGAGGAAGAGCACCTTGCGATCGTCAAGCAGATGTTGCAGGACGCCGTGCAGGCCGAAGCGGGATGAGCGGCGGCTGAAGGAACGAACGGCCCGCGCGAGCGGGCCGTTTCGCTTTCAGCAGGTGCGAGGCGCGTACCAGCGGCAGGTGCCGGCAATCAGCCGGTCGGCCTCCGGCGGTCCCCAGGAGCCGCGCGGATAGATGTAGATGGGTGGCGGTTCGCGCAGCACGGGTTCGACGATGCGCCAGCAGGCTTCCACGCTTTCGCGCACCGCGAACAGGGTGTGGTCGCCTTTCATCGCATCACTGATGAGCCGCTCGTAGGCGTCGGGCTCGTCGCCTCGGGTGTTGAGCGCGAACAGCTCCACCGCCTCCCCACGCATGCGGTCGCCGGGCACCTTGACGCGCGCGCCCACGGCGATCGCGACCCGGTCCGGCCCCAGCCGGAAGCGGAAATAGTTGCCCAGCATGTTGCGCTCCGAATGTTCGCGGAACAACGCCGAGCGCGAGGGTTCCAGTTCGACGATGACTTCCGTTGCGGTTACCGGCAGTTCCTTGCCGGCGCGGATGTAGAAGGGCACGCCCGCCCAGCGCTGCGAGTCGATGAACATGCGCAGTGCGACATAGGTTTCGACCTGCGAATCCGGGGCCACGCCGCGCTCGTACCGGTAACCC
>QGUL01000461.1 GCA_003242425.1 Pseudomonadota bacterium
CGGCGGAAGCCGCGCCGCCCGTGCCGGACGCCGACCAGCCCCTGCGCATGCGCTTCAGCGACGAAGTCTGGGTCGAGGTCAAGGACGGCCAGGGCCGCATCCTCGCCTCGCGGCTGGCGCCGGCCGGCAGCACCCTGGCCCTGGACGGCACGGCACCCTTTTCGCTCGTGCTCGGCAAGGCCGAAGCGGTCGCGCTGGAATACAAAGGTCAGCCGGTGGATCTCGCCCCTTACGCACGCGCCGGGGTGGCGCGTCTCACGCTGGAATGAGCGATGGCGATCCCGCGCCGTTCTTCCCGTAAAGTCCGGATCGCTCACGTCGCGGTCGGCGGCGACGCGCCCATCGTGGTGCAGTCCATGACCAACACCGATACCGCCGACGCCGAGGCGACGGCGCAGCAGGTCCATGCGCTCGCAAAGGCCGGTTCCGAACTGGTGCGCATCACGGTCAACACCGCCGAGGCGGCGGCGCAGGTCGCGCGCATCCGCGAGCGGCTCGACGCCATGGGCTGCGACGTGCCGCTGGTGGGCGACTTCCATTTCAACGGTCACAAGCTGCTGAGCCAGTTCCCCGACTGCGCCCAGGCGCTGGCGAAGTACCGCATCAATCCGGGCAACGTCGGCCGTGGAGCCAAGCGCGACGAACAGTTCGCGACCATGATCGAGCTGGCCTGCAAGTACGAGAAGCCGGTGCGCATCGGCGTGAACTGGGGCAGCCTCGATCAGGATCTGCTCGCGCGCATGATGGACGAGAACGCGCGCCGCGCCGAGCCGCTGCCGGTCGAACAGGTGATGCGCGAAGCGCTCATCACGTCGGCGCTCGACAGCGCAAAACGCGCCGAGGAACTGGGCCTGCCGGGCGACCGTATCGTGCTGTCCTGCAAAGTCAGCGCGGTGCAGGATCTCATCGCCGTGTACCGGGAGCTGGCGCGCCGCTGCGACTATCCCCTGCATCTGGGCCTCACCGAAGCGGGCATGGGCTCCAAGGGCATCGTCGCCTCGACGGCGGCGCTCGCGGTGCTGCTGCAGGAAGGCATCGGCGACACCATCCGCGTCTCGCTCACGCCCGAGCCGGGCGGCGACCGCACCAGGGAAGTGGTGGTGGCGCAGGAGATCTTGCAGACCATGGGGCTGCGTTCCTTCGCGCCGCTGGTGATTTCCTGCCCCGGCTGCGGCCGGACCACCAGCACCTTCTTCCAGGAGCTCGCGGCCAAGATCCAGGCGTTCCTGCGCGCGCAGATGCCGGTGTGGCGGGCGCAGTATCCGGGCGTAGAGAATATGCACGTGGCGGTGATGGGCTGCGTGGTGAACGGCCCGGGCGAATCCAAGCATGCCGACATCGGCATCAGCCTGCCCGGCGCGGGCGAGGTCCCGGTGGCGCCGGTCTACGTGAACGGGCAGAAGACGGTGACGCTCAAAGGCGAGCGCATCGCCGAGGAGTTCCAGGTCATCGTCGAAGAATATGTGCGCACCACCTACGGTCCCGGCGGACCCGGTCGCACGGCATCCGAAACCGAAAAAGTGATCGCGATCCAAGCCGCGCATTGACGGTCGCGACGATAATGCGCCCTTTCGGCGCCCAGACATCCATGAGTCGAACCCTACAAGCTGTACGCGGGATGAACGACATCCTGCCCGATGAGGCCGTATTGTGGGAGCGCTTCGAGGACACGGTCCGGAGCTGGCTCGCCGCCTACGGTTACCGCAACATCCGCACGCCGCTGCTGGAGCACACGGCGCTGTTCCGCCGCGCCATCGGTGAAGCCACCGACATCGTCGAGAAGGAGATGTACAGCTTCGTCGATGAGCTGAACGGCGAGCATCTGACGCTGCGTCCTGAAGGCACGGCCGCGACGGTGCGCGCGGCGGTGGAGCACTCGCTGCTCTACAACGGCCCGCAG
>QGUL01000096.1 GCA_003242425.1 Pseudomonadota bacterium
GCAGGGAAGGCGCGCGTACGGTGCTCGAACGAGCCGGCGTTGCGATCGGCAGTGCCGCCGTGCCCCGGCCCGCGGGCGCCGCGATCGCCGTGGCGGTGGAGGTGCCGCGCGTCGACCTCGACGCCTTCGCCCCGCTGCTGCAGGGCGGTGCCGGCGGCGCAACGATGGCGCCGGTGGCGAGTCTCGATTTGCGTACCAAGGAACTCGTGGGCGTTGGGCGCGTGGTGCACGACGTGATCGTGCGGGCGCAGCTGCGCGACAAGGTCTGGCGGGCGGAGGTGCAGGCACGCGAACTGGCGGGCGAAGTGAGCTGGCTGCCCAAAGGCAACGGCGTGGTCAAGGCGCGGCTGCGTTACCTGCATCAGCCGCAGCCCGTGGCGGAGCAGGGCGGCGAGCCGCCCGAGCGACAGAGCCTGCCGGCGCTCGACATCGTTGCCGAGCGCTTCGTCCTCGACGGACGGGAGCTCGGCCGGCTGGAGTTGCAGGCGTTCAACGAACGCGGCGGCTGGCGCATCGACCATGTCGCGCTCGCCACGGCCGCCGGGACCGCCTCGGCCAGCGGCTACTGGCGGCCGGCGCGGCTGGGGCAGGAGCGTACCGACCTCAACATCAAGGTGCAGGTGCAGAACATCGGCGCCTACCTGAAACAGTTCGGCTATGAGGACACAGTGCGCGGGGGCGAAGGCGAACTGAGCGGTCAGGTGGGCTGGAATGGGCCGCCCACGGCGCTCGATTACGGCAGCCTTTCGGGCACTCTGCAACTGCGGGCGGAGAACGGCCAGTTCGTGCAGATCAAGCCCGGCATGGGGCGGCTGCTCGGCGTGCTGAGCCTGCAGGCGCTGCCGCGCCGGATCGCGCTCGATTTCAAGGATGTGTTCGGCGAAGGCTTTGCCTTCGACCGCATCGACGGCACCGCGACCATCACCCGCGGGGTGATCCGGACCGACAACCTTGGTATGGTTGGCCCTTCGGCCACCGTGGTGATCACGGGGACGGCCGATCTTGCGCGCGAGACCCAGAACCTGCACGTGCGCGTCGTCCCCACCGTGGGCGACAGCGTCGCCACGGCGGCCGGCCTGGCGCTGCTGAACCCGGTGGTCGGCGTCGGCGCCTGGATCGCCCAGCGCATCCTCAAAGACCCGATCGGCCAGATGTTCGCCTACGAATACGCCATCACCGGCAGCTGGCACGATCCCAAGGTGCAGAAGCTGCGCGCACCCGACGAAGAAGGAAACGCGCCCTGATATGAGCCAGACCTACAAAGTCGCCGCCATCCAGATGGTGAGCGAGCCCGACATCGACGCCAACCTCGCCGCGGCCGAACGGCTGATCGGCGAGGCGGCCGGCGCAGGCGCGCAACTGGTCGCGCTGCCCGAATACTTCTGCCTGATGGGCGCCGAGACCGACAAGGTGAAATGCTGCGAGGCGGACGGCGACGGCCCCGTGCAGCGTTTTCTCGCCGAAACGGCGGCGCGGCACGGCATCTGGCTGATCGGCGGCACCGTGCCGATCCGCTGCGCCGATCCGCAGCGCGTGCGTAACGCCTGCCTGGTTTACGACCCCGAAGGCCGGCGCGTTGCGCGCTACGACAAGATCCATCTGTTCGGCTACCAGAACGAACGCGAGCGCTATCGGGAAGCCGAGACCATCGAAGCGGGCGACCGGCCCACGGCGGTCGACACCCCCTTCGGGCGGCTGGCCCTGTCCGTGTGCTACGACATCCGCTTCCCGGAACTCTATCGCGCGCTCGCGCCGGTGGATCTGATCGCCATCCCCGCAGCCTTCACCGCCACCACCGGCGAGGCGCACTGGGAGATCCTGGTGCGCGCCCGGGCAGTGGAGAACCTGGCCTACGTGCTCGCCCCCGCCCAGGGCGGCAGGCATCCCAACGGCCGGCGCACGCACGGCCACACCATGATCGTCGATCCCTGGGGCCGGATCCTGGCGCTGCAGGCCGAGGGGCCGGGTGTTGCAATCGCCGAAATCGACCCGAGTTACCAAGCCAAGGTGCGCGCCAGCCTGCCCGCACTGGATCACCGGGTGCTGCGCTAGCCGCACCCTTCTATCCCGAACGGAATCAACCGCCCATGCAAACCGATACGACCGTCCTACGTGCCGCGACCGAAACCCTGCTCGCGCCCTACGATCTGGAGGAAAACAAGCTTGCGCGCATCTTCGGCGTGCTGATGCGCCACCAGGTGGATTACGCCGACCTGTATTTCCAGTACCTGCGCAGCGAGGGCTGGAGCCTGGAAGAAGGCATCGTCAAATCCGGCAGCTTCAACATCGATCGCGGTGTCGGCGTGCGCGCGATCAGCGGCGAGAAGACGGCGTTCGCCTATTCGGACGAGATCAGCCTGCCGGCGCTGGAGGCGGCTGCCAATGCCACGCGCGCCATCGCGCAGAGCGGCCGTCAGGGCAGGGTGCCGGCGGTGCGTGTCGGCCGGGGGCTTGCGCTCTACCCGGGACTGGATCCCCTGGCTTCGATCCCGGACACCGAGAAAGTCCGGCTGCTGGAACGGCTGGAACGGTTGTGCCGCGCGCGCGATCCGCGCATCACCCAGGTGATGGCGAGCCTCGGCGGTGTGTACGAGGTGGTCCTGATCGCGCGCAGCGACGGCCTGATGGCCGCCGACGTGCGGCCGCTGGTGCGGCTGTCGGTGCAGGTGATCGCCGAGCACAACGGCCGCCGCGAGCAGGGCTATGCGGGAGGCGGCGGCCGTTGCGACTACAGTTTCTTCACCGACGACGTGCTGGCGGACTATGCACGGCAGGCGGTGGATCAGGCGCTTACCAATCTGGAAGCGCGTCCGGCGCCGGCGGGCACCATGACGGTAGTGCTCGGTCCCGGCTGGCCCGGCATCCTGCTGCACGAGGCGGTGGGTCATGGTCTGGAAGGCGACTTCAACCGCAAAGGCTCGTCGGCTTTCGCCGGCCGCATCGGTCAGCGCGTCGCGGCGCCGGGGGTCACGGTGGTGGACGACGGCACGCTCGCCGGGCGGCGCGGTTCGCTCAACGTCGACGACGAAGGCAATCCGACCCAGTGCACGGTGCTGATCGAGGACGGCATCCTGCGCGGCTACATGCAGGACAGCCTCAACGCGCGCCTGATGAAGCAGCCGCTCACCGGCAACGGCCGGCGCGAATCCTACGCCCACAACGTCATGCCGCGCATGACCAACACCTACATGCTGAACGGCGACAAGGACCCGCAGGAGATCATCGCCTCGGTGGAGCGCGGCCTCTACGCGGTCAATTTCTCCGGCGGCCAGGTGGACATCACCAACGGCAAGTTCGTGTTCGCGGCCTCCGAGGCCTACATGATCGAGGGCGGCAGGATCACCTATCCGGTGAAAGGCGCCACCCTCATCGGCAACGGTCCGGACGCGCTCACGCGCGTGACGATGATCGGCAACGACATGGCGCTGGACAGCGGCATCGGCACCTGCGGCAAGGAGGGCCAGAGCGTGCCGGTGGGCGTGGGCCAGCCCACCTTGCGCATCGACGGCCTCACCGTGGGCGGGACCGCCTGAACGCGGCGCCCGGGCCTAGTCCGGCAGTTCCTTGGTGCTGCGGATGACGGCTTCGATGTCGCGGCTGTTGAACCAGGAAACGTTCTTCGGGATCTCCTTGCAGATCATGCGTTGCGCTTCCTTGCTGAGGGTCTTGCGCAACAGGCCGAGGAATTTCGGCGGGGCGATCAGACAGAGTTCGTCGTAGCGGTTCTCGACGCGCGCCTTGTCGAGAAATTCGCCGATGGTGCGGCTGAAGACCTCGGCTTCGTGTTCGGTGGGTTCGGTGCGTTCTCCCGTCGCATGGCCCACGTTGCTGCCTTGCGCGCCCTTGGCGAAAGCCTGCCCGCTCGCATCGGTGCGCAGTTCGCGGTCCTTCTGGCGACCCGCAGGGTGGATGAAATCCTCGATCTCCTCGACTTGACTGCGGCCCAGCATCCGAAAGATCCGCGCGCGACTCGCATCCGCGGCGACGACCCAGGTGGTGCGCATATCCGGTTCTCCTTTGCTTGAAGACCTGCACAATGCCGTGAAACGCCCGCCGCCGCGCCGGCGCTGCCGGCGGAGCGGACGATACGTTACCCCGGCGGTGGCTTTGCCACAGGATGGGACTGCGCCGGCTCGCGTAGCGTTCCCGCGGGCGGCCGCAATCCGCGCCGGGCGGCAAATGAAGTATCGGACGGGAAATGGTGCGGGTTTTGATCGACCGCAACCCGCGTGCCCGCGCGGGTCGCGGCGCCGCGGGACGGCCCGCCCGCGGCGGAGGATGGTCTAGCGGAAATCGTTGATCAGGCTGGCGAGCGTCTCGGGCGGGATGGTCGTGCTGGCCGTGTAGTTGGGATGGTCGCAGCCGAGCGTCACGCTTGCGCCTTCGCGGATGGCCGCGCGCTGCGCTTCGTCGAACTCGAAACGCAGGAAATGCACCGAAGAGGTTTTTTCCGGCGTCTCGCGCTCCAGGTCTTCGTCGGCGATGGCATAGACGCGTCCGTGGCCCTCGATCTCGATGTACATGCGGTCCTCGATGTCGATCAGCCGAGCCAGTTCGCGTTTGCGCTGTTCGATGTCGGGGTACTCGAGCAGCATGGTGGCTTTCCAGTTGGTGCCGTCGGGGACCAGCGGCTGATAGGCGTCGATCTCGTCCTGGATGCCTTCCTCGTCGAAGATCCGCTCGATGTACAGCATCTCCTGGATCTGGCGGCGGATCGTCTGCTCGTCCTCGAATTGCACGCTGATGTGTTCGCCCAGCCGCACGGTGCGCCGCCAGCGATGCGCGATGGCTTCCTTGCGGGTGCTCTTGCGGATCTTCGAGTAGGCCTCCAGGGTGAGAAGGCTGTCAGGCGTGATGATTCCCATTGCCACTCCTTTCATTCCAAGCCGTAGGCACGGCGCATCAGGCTCAGAGGGTGTTCGAGCCGGACGTTCGCGGCATCGCCTTCCGCCATGCCCTGTGCGATGTGGTGACCGGCGAGCGCGCAGTCGGAACTGATGTAGTCCGGCGCGTCCTTCGCCATGGCGCGGAACACCGGCCGGCCGATCTTCATGGCGATCGGATGGGTCGGCGTCTTCACGCCGTAGGTGCCGGCGTGGCCCGAGCAGCGCTCCACCGTGTTGAGCTTCACTTCCACGCTCTGGCCGATGAGCTTAAACATTTCCTCGGTCTTGCGGCCGATGTTCTGCACGCGGCCGTGACAGGGAATGTGGTAGCTGACCTTGCCGAGCGGCTGTTTGAAGTCGGTTTTCAGCAAACCGTCCTTGTGCCGCGCGACGAAGTATTCGAAGGGATCGAACATCGCTTCCTTGACCGCCTGCGTGTCCGGACAGTCGGGAAACATGAGCGGCAGCTCCTGCTTGTACATCAAGGTACAGGAGGGCACCGGGGTGATGATCGCCCAGCCTTCGCGGGCGTAGCGCGCCAGCACCGGGATGTTGGCTTCCTTGTGCCTGGCCACCGCGTCGAGGTCGCCGAGCTCGAACTTCGGCATGCCGCAGCAGCTTTCCTTCTCGACGATCTCGTACGGGATCTCGTTGTGCTCGAGCAGCTTGACGAGGTCGTGACCGATGCCCGGCTCGTTGTAGTTCACATAACAGGTGGCGTAGATCGCCACCTTGCCGGGTGTGCGTTCTCCGTTCACCACCTTCGTTGCGCTGCCCCGCCGCGGCGCGGCGGAACGGAAGCGCCGGGTGGCCAGATCGGGCAGCCAGGCATTCGGATGCACGCCGAGCGTACGGTCCATGAGCTTGCGTGCAGTCCGGGTTTTGTTGACCGCGTTGATCGTCTGCGCGACGATGGGAATGCCTGCGAACTTGCCGTGCACGTCGGTGGAGGCGAGAAAGCGCTCCCCCGCCTTCACCTTGCCCTGTTTGAAGCGGATCGCCTTCGCGCGCAGCATGGTGTGCGGGAAGTCGAGGTTCCAGGGGTGCGGCGGCACGTACGGGCATTTGGTCATGTAGCACAGGTCGCAGAGGTAGCACTGGTCGACCACCTTCCAGTAGTCGGCCCGGTCGACGCCGTGCAACTCGCCGTCCTCCGTCGCGTCGACGAGATCGAACAGGGTGGGGAAGGCCTGACAAAGACCCACGCAGCGCCGGCATCCGTGGCAGATGTCGAAGATGCGCGCCATCTCTTCGAGACAGGCCGCTTCGTCGTAGAACTCGGCGCTCTTCCAGTCGATGGGGTGACGAATGGGCGCCTCGAGACTGCCTTCGCGTACGTTCATTCGCGTCCTCCTCTATCGAGTCCCTCCAACCCGATCCAGCAAAAAGGGGGCGTGCGCCCCCTTGCGTACCAAGTGCCCGGACGCACTCAGTCGGCCAGCTGATCCAGCGCTTTCTGGAAACGGTTGGCGTGCGAGCGTTCGGCCTTGGCCAGGGTCTCGAACCAATCGGCGATTTCGTCGAACCCTTCCTCGCGCGCCGTCTTTGCCATACCCGGGTACATGTCCGTGTACTCGTGCGTTTCCCCGGCGACGGCGGCCTTCAGGTTGTCGCGCGTCGAGCCGATCGGCAGGCCGGTGGCCGGGTCGCCGACGGCCTCCAGGAATTCGAGGTGGCCGTGGGCGTGGCCGGTTTCGCCTTCGGCGGTGGAACGGAACAGCGCCGCGACATCGTTCTGACCTTCGATGTCGGCCTTGTTGGCGAAGTACAGATAACGGCGGTTGGCCTGCGATTCGCCCGCGAATGCGTACTTCAGGTTCTCCTCGGTCTTCGAGCCTTTCAGTTGCATACAGACCTCCTCTCTTGAATGGGCCAGGACAGCCGCCCGACGCACGAGCGGCTCATACTGTGACACTACCCTAGAAAATTTAAATGGGCCAATACAAACTGTTAATCGGCCCGATTGGCGGCGGGCATCGCGGCCCGGGCGCATTCAGCAGGCTAGACAGGGGC
>QGUL01000462.1 GCA_003242425.1 Pseudomonadota bacterium
TAAAGCGTTGTTTGAGGCGGAGGTGGGCTTTGAGGAGGCGGGTTAGTTGACGATCAGAGCGTTGGTGATGACGGTGTCGGCGGTCTCCGCGTCGCCGCGCTGGCTTTGCCCCATGCCGTCGCGGATCACCTTGCCGCCGCCGAATTTCACTTCCTCGCCGTAGATCGTGCAGTCCTTCTCGACCTCGATCCATAAATCGGTGTCGGCGAGCCGCACGCGGTCGCCCGTCGTGGGGCCGTACATCTCGGCATAGGCGCGACGAGAAATGCGCGTGCTCATTCCAGTTTCCCCATCACTTTGCCCGCGAAACCGTAAACCTCGCGCGCACCGGCGAGCGGAATGAGCTGCACCGTGCGCGTCTGGCCGGGTTCGAAGCGCACGGCAGTGCCGGCGGCGATGTCGAGCCGCATGCCGTAGGCCTTCTCCCGGTCGAAGCGCAGCGCCTCGTTGGTCTCGTAGAAGTGGTAGTGCGAGCCGACCTGGACCGGCCGGTCGCCGGTGTTCGCCACCACGATGGAGACCGGCTGCCGGTCGGCGTTGAGCTCGATCTCGCCTTCGAGGGTATGGATTTCGCCCGGAATCACGGCGCGCCGCCTCCCCGCGCACCGTAGCGGTAGTCGCGGATCAGTTTGTGCTGACGCGGGTCGTCCTCGTCCGCTGTCGTGGCCCCGGCTCCCGGTATGAGCACCCGCGCCGAGCGCGGCGGACGCTTGGGCACCAGCATTTCGCGCAGCGTCAGTACCGTGACCAGCATGTCCTCGTCGACGCAGTGCTCCTCGATGTCGGCGAGCACGCGTTCGGCGTAATCGGGGTTGGTCGCGAGGGCCTGCAGATCCACCGACTTCTTCATGACCCGTTTGACCTGCAGCTTGAGCCTGGCCATCAGACGTATTTTTTCGAGTTGCTCCGCGTCCATCATGCTTCCTACACGCTCAAGGGATCGGTTGATGCACGGTAACCAGCTTGGTGCCGTCCGGAAAGGTCGCCTCGACCTGGATCTCGGGAATCATTTCCGGTACGCCTTCCATGACGTCCTGGCGCGTGAGCAGCGTCGTGCCGTACTGCATCAGCTCGGCGACGGTCTTGCCTTCGCGCGCGCCTTCCAGGATGGCGGCGCTGATGTAGGCCACCGCCTCCGGGTAGTTGAGCTTCAGTCCTTTGGCCTTGCGCCGCTCTGCCAGCAGGCCGGCCGTGAAGATGAGCAGCTTGTCTTTTTCGCGTGGCGTGAGTTCCATGATCAGACGGTAACGAGCCGGCGGACGTCGTCCGCGTCCATTTCGCTTCCCAGGCCTTCCAGCACGATCTGCCCGCGCGACATGATCGCGTAGCGGTCCGCGAGCGCGCGGGCGAAGTCGTAGTACTGCTCGACGAGCAGGATCGCCATGTCGCCGCGTTCGAGCAGCGTGCGGACGGCGCGTTCGATCGCTTTGATGATCGAAGGCTGGATGCCTTCGGTCGGCTCGTCGAGGATGAGCAGCCTGGGGCGCATCACCAGCGCACGCGCGATCGCCAGTTGCTGCTGCTGGCCGCCGGAAAGATCGCCGCCGCGGCGGTGCAGCATCTCCTTCAGCACGGGGAACATCTCGTACACGTCCTCCGGCACCTTCGCGCGGCGTTCCTGTGTGGCAAGGCCCATGAGCAGGTTCTCCTCGACGGTGAGCCGCGGGAAGATTTCGCGGCCCTGCGGTACGTAGCCGATGCCGCGCGCGGCGCGCGCGTGCGGCGGCAGCGCGGTGATGTCCTCGCCGTTGAAGACGATCTGGCCGGAGCGCAGGGGCAGCAGGCCCATCAGGCATTTCAGCAGGGTGGTCTTGCCCACGCCGTTGCGGCCCAGCAGGGCGGTGCATTTCCCTGCTTCGACCACGAGCGAGACGTTGCGCAGATGGTGTGTCCGC